>NZ_JAAHHM010000183.1:0-10748 GCF_010692445.1 Moorena sp. SIO3E8
TATTCTAGCTCAGAAGCCGGATATATCCATCTCGCAGCGCCCCTTCGGGTGGGAACTTCGCTTGAACTCTAGCCTCTATGGAGAATTATGGAATTCTCACTCCTTTGAGCGCCTTCATCGGTCGCCCTGGTAATTTCATCATGCCAACAAATCGCTCAAATGACCATCTCATTAAGTGTCAGCGAGCCCTAGACCGTCTTGCCCAACTTGCCAGGAGCCAATCCACACGCGAACATTCAATTCCTCGTCCCATCACTGAGCGAGAGCGAATCCTGATCAACCTATACAGCAACTGCCCACTGTCCATGACCCCCCAAGAGTTTTATGGCAAATGGCAAGTTAACCAAGAAGACATTGGTCAAATCTGCTTCCGCTCAACCCACGCTGCAAACACCTGGCTCGCCCAAGGTGCTCGCTATAGATCTCCCTCTTCTGATTCCTTACATCATCTAGCGTTAATGGATTTTATCTTAGAAAATTTCGAGGCAATTCCAAAAGAATTATTGAATCGACTATGCTCAAAAGTTAAAGGTTGAAGAATGGTGAATTTAGAATGAAGAATGAAGAATGAAGAATGAAGAATGAAGAATGAAGAATGAAGAATGGTGAATGAAGAATGGTGAATGGTGAATGGTGACTTGATAAGGGTGAATTTTAGAATACAGAATGGTGAATGGTGAATTATGAATGGTTAAGAGTTAAGGGTTAAGGGTTAAGGCAGAATTCCCAATTCTTAATTCTACATTCTTAATTCTACATTCTTAATTCAAAACTGAGACAACTGAGACAAAAACTGAGATATTTTGCGATTGTCTGGCCATTATGATGACAATTGCAGAGTGTATTGGAGTAACTTATTAATGTTACACACCATTATTCCAGCAGGACAAACCCACCAAGCAGTTCCCCTTGTTCGCAGAGGTTCCGGAAGGCAAGGGGAGGCAGAGTATACTTCGCCCTATTCCCCATTTCCTATTTCTCCTTCCCTCTTTCCTAAGGATAGTTTTAGATTAGACAGTTTTAAATTAGACCCCAGTCCACCACAGGGATCAAAACCCAGTAAAACACCTAGTGAAAAGGTGGTACAACTAAAGCGGTGGTTAGAGGATTGTTTTGATCCAGGTTGGGAAAACGTGAACACTATCTTACAGCCAAACCTAGAGCGAGATTTCAGTTTTAGAAGTGACTCCTTTCAGGACGCTAGTACCAAATTCCATACTACAGCAGGAGTTAAAAGAGGTAAGCTACTCGGTACTGAGATCGGCTGGGGTGATCAGCAAGTAGCTTTATTAGTGGAGCTACATCGGACAGAATCACCCAAAATGAATCTATCAATTGAGCTGCATCCTGCTGGTGGTCAAGACCTTCTCCCCAAAGGTTTACAAATTATGGTGCTAGATGAAGAAGGAATTGTGGTGATTCAAGTCCAAGCCAGAGAGACAGAAAATCTTAAGTTGCAAGTGAGCGGCGAAGCAGGAGAATATTTTAGCATTAAGTTGGTTTGGAATGATATCAGTATTACAGAAAATTTCTTAATCTGATTGTAAGCATTTAGCCGTCAGCTATCAGCTATCAGCTATCAGCTATCAGGTTGTGCGCTACGCGCACGCTACGCGCACAGCTTTTGAAGAAAACAGGTAAGCCAATGACTGACCGCTGACCGCTGTTCGCGTAGCGTGGCCTACGGCCAACGACTGAATGCTTACAAACAATGAAGAATGAAGAATGAAGAATGAAGAATGAAGAATGAAGAATGAAAAAAATCAATTCTAAATTCTAAATTCTAAATTCCAATAATTTCTCAAATTTTCCTGTCGCACTTTCGGTTAAGCATCCTCAGCACTTTGTTCACCAGAAGCTAGCTGCTGATTAACTACAACTATAAACTCCTCTACAGAAGCAATGGTAATTGCCTGTCTGTGCAACATTGTCAACATCGAGTCCTCCTTAATTTGGTTGATTGTTTCCACCAACTCCCTAGGCACATCTTCAAAACGAATCCGAAGTACTTCCAGGAGCCATTCTCGACCTTTTTGTATCATACCCTCTTGACGAGCAAGGCGTTCATAACTAGTAACGTAAGGCATATTACTCTCCTGTTCGTAACTTATAATTTCTTCTGTAAAGCCGGTTTGCCAGTTATCCGGTAAACTAATTAGCCAATCAATTAACCGGAATAACTCTAGGATATCTTGCCTGCCATAGCCCCGTTGATACAAACGTTTCGCAACTTGTAATTTAATCTGATATCGTTGCTGAACATCTTGTTTAGTTTGCTGATTGGCCAGATGAGCTGCCACAATTACCGCGAAAGGATTGTTACTTTCTTCCAACACCTGGGACGAATAATCCAGCAGTTTAACAATCGGGAAGCGCAACAACACCTCACACCCCCATATCCTGTAACTGTATTCATTCGGTCGCCAGGATTTGCTTTCATCAGCTAGAACAGCTAAACTGACTACTTGACGGCGATATTTGTCAAAAATGCGGTAGTTGTACACATAAATCCTCTCAGCAAACACGGATTCGTATTGACTTTGGACTTCCACATGAATTAATACCCAGGTTTCCTGGCCATCGGTGCGCCAAACCTTAACTAATTTGTCTGCTTCCCTAGTGCTAATTTCCCCATCCCGCGCTATCTGTTGGAATTCCTTGTCCAGAAATTCATAGCCTTTGTTCCAGTCAATATTTTCCTCAATTTCGGGGAATAAAAATGCCATAAAGGGTTGGAAATATAAGGAAATTGCCTCTTTCCATGGATTATCGTAGTCTGCACGTTGATTAGTCATTATTCATGGACTAAATGTTACCAATTTCAAAAGTTATTTTAAATAATATACTCCTAACATTATACCTTATTAATACAGTAAAAATTACTAAAATAGACGTCAAAAAGTAAGCATTAAGCTTATGGGCTATGGGCATAAGCTTAAAATTTAAGAGGTATGGAGTGATGGGATGCGATCGCGTAGCGGCTCTTTCCCTTTTCTTGTTATTATGCCATGGCGACAACACCAAAAAGAATGAAGAATGAAGAATGAAGAATGGAGAATGAAGAATGAAGAATTAAAAAAATCCAATTATAACTTCTCAATTCTACATTCTAAATTCTAAATTTTACATTCTTCATTCCAATAATTTATCAAATTTTACTGTCGCACTTTCGGTTAAGCATCTTCAGCACTTGGCTCACCAGAAGCTAGCTGCTGATTAACCACAACCATAAACTCCTCTACAGAAGCAATGGTAATTGCCTGTCTGTGCAACATTGTCAACATCGAGTCATCCTTAATTTGGTTGATTGTTTCCACCAACTCCCTAGGCACATCTTCAAAACGAACCCGAAGTACTTCCAGCAAAGATTCTCGACCCTTTTGTATAACCCCCTCTTGACGAGCAAGGCGTTCAAAACTAGTAACGTAACGCATACTACTCTCCTCTTCATAACGTCTAATTTCTTCTGTAAAGCCGGTTTGCCAGCTATCGGGTAAACTAATTAGCCAATCAATTAACCGGAATAACTCTAGGATATCTTGCCTGCCATAGCCCCGTTGATACAAACGTTTCGCAACTTGTAATTTAATCTGATATCGTTGCTCAACATCTTGTTTAGTTTGCTGATTAGCCCGATGAGCTGCCACAATTACAGCAAAAGGATTGTTACTTTCTTCCAACACCTGGGACGAATAATCCAGCAGTTTAACAATCGGGAAGCGCAACAACACCTCACACCCCCAAATCGTGTAACTGTATTTATTCGGTCGCCAGGATTTGCTTTCATCAGCTAAAACAGCTAAACTGACTACTTGACGCCGATATTTGTCAAAAATGCGGTAGTTGTACACATAAATCCTCTCAGCAAACACGGATTCGTATTGACTTTGGACTTCCACATGAATTAATACCCAGGTTTCCTGGCCATCCCTGCGCCAAACCTTAACTAATTTGTCTGCTTCTCTAGTGCTAATTTCCCCATCCCGCGCTATTTGTTGGAATTCCTTGTCCAGAAATTCATAGCCTTTATCCCAGTCAATATTTTCCTCAATTTCGGGGAATAAAAATGCCATAAAGGGTTGGAAATATAAGGAAATTGCCTCTTTCCATGGATTATCGTAGTCTGCACGTTGATTGGTCATCACTTATGGAATAAATTAAGAATTAAGAATTAAGAATTAAGAATTAAGAATTAAGAATTAAGAATTAAGAATTAAGAATTAAAAAAAATCCAATTCTCAATTCTACATTCTAAATTCTCAATTCATCCTATCGCTCCCAACGTTTTCAGAGTTGCTTTCTGTGCCTCAGTTAACCCTCTAACTCCAGTAATATTCATAGCTTCATAGAGTCTAGGAGTTCTCAGGATTTTCAAACACTCTCCTGTTTCTACATCCTTTAGTCTTACCGTTTGGTCTTGAGACCCACTGGCCATAATTTGACCATCCACACTGAAGGCGACTGAAGAGACCAGATGGGTATGTCCGGTGCAAATGTCAAGGCACTCCCCTGTGGAAACATCCCAAAGTCTGACCGTTTGGTCAGCACTGCCACTGCTTAGGGTTTTCCCATCGGGACTGAAAGCAACTGATAATACCCAATTGGTATGTCCGGTCAAGGTTTTGCAGCACTTACTCTCACCAATATCCCACAGCTTCACCGTGTGGTCTGTACTGCCACTAGCCAAGAGCTGACCATTGGGACTAAAGGCCACGGAGTGGACTCGATTACTATGTCCGCGCAAAATTCCTACACAGCTTCCGGTCTCACAATCCCATAGCCTCACCGTGTGGTCAGCACTACCACTGGCTAAGGTTTTCCCGTCATTACTGAATGCCACTGAACACAGTCTATCAGTATGTTCTTGAAACGTTCTGATGCAGTGACCTGTGCTGACATCCCACAGCTTCACCGTGTGGTCGGCACTGCCACTGGCTAAGGTTTTCCCGTCACTACTGAATGCCACTGAAAATACCCAATCAGTATGGCCATGCAGTGTTCTCATGCAGCGACCTGTGCTGACATCCCACAGCCTGATCGTATTGTCTGTACTGCCACTGGCTAAGGTTTTCCTGTCACTACTGAATGCCACTGAATAGACAAAGTCAGTATGTCCGGGCAAGGTTCTGATGCAGCTACCAGTACCATAATCCCATACTCTCACTGTGTAGTCGTTACTGCCACTAGCCAGGGTGTGACCGTCACTACTAAACGCGATGGGCATTGCCCAATCCGTATGTCCATACCAAGTTTTCAAGCATTGACCGGTTTGATAATCCCACAGCTTCACCTTTTGGTCTAAACTCACACAAACCAGGGTGTTTCCATAAGGACTAAAGGCCACTGAAAATACCTGATTGCTGTGTCCATGCAAGGTTTTCAAACATTCATTGGTGCTAGTATCCCAGAGCCTAACGATGTGGTCGCCACCGCCACTAGCCAGGGTTTTCCCATCTGGACTAAAGGCCACTGAGTAGACACCACTACTATGTCCAGTGTAAGTTCTTAAGCAGCGACCTGTGCTTACCTCCCAAAACTTTACAGTGTGGTCACCACTGCCACTGGCTAAGATTTTCCCGTCACAGCTGAATGCCACTGACCCCACGCAATCCCTATGACCGGTGCCAGTGTTCAGGCATTCACCAGTGCCACTATCCCAGAATTTCACCGTGTGGTCGTCACTGCTACTGGCTATAGTCTTACCATCTGGACTAAAGGCAACGGATCTAACCCAACTGCTATGTCCGGTGCAAGTTTTGAGACATTCTGCAGTTTTGATATCCCAGACTTTCAAGGTGTGGTCGCCACTGCTAGTAACTAGGGTCTGACCATCTGGACTAAAAGCGACTGAACAGACCTCATTACTATGTCCGGTACAAGTCCTTAAGCACTTACCATCACTGACATCCCAAAACTTAACGGTGTGATCCGCACTGCAACTGGCTAAGATTTTACCATCATGGCTAAAAGCAAGGTCCCGTACCAAATTGGTATGACCCTCACAGAGCAAAACTAGTTTACCGCTTGGTACTTCCCACAGGCGAACCTTCCAATCTGTATCACAGGTTGCTAATAGTTTACCATCTGGGCTGAATGCTGCTGATAAAATATTTCCTAAGGTTTCGGTAAATACTGAGCTGGTCAAGTCACAATGGGCGAAATTGACATTGTGTAATGTAATTCCCTGTAGGTTAGCTTGCCAAACTGTTAGATTAGAAAAGTCATAGCTGCTTAAATCTACCTGTAATTGGCGCAGTATATTAATTATATTACCACAGATATATGCCGTATCTTGAGTTATTTTTTTAACCGTGGTAGTTGGGGAGCGCAGCATTGATATAATTTCCAGCAAGTGATTGCTGAGCTGTTTTGTGCAACCAAAACGAGCGAGTAATCTTTCAATAATCGGTTCGAGAATCAGAGAGACTTGACTATCCCGAATATACTCAGGGGCAGTGGCTTTGACTAATGCGTGACTGCGCAACAGAGCAAAATTTTTACTAGTAACTTCCTCAGGAATCTGCTCAATTAATCGATTAACCATGTATTCCATCACTACAGGTTGTTGGGTAAACCCAGCCGAGGTTTTCTCAATCAATGAGCGCCGTTGTAGAGACCCTAGAGACTGTAAAATGTCAGGAGCGCATCGGTGGCAGAAAACGTCCTGTTCCAACTCTTTAAAAAAAACCGGTTCGCGATTAATAGCTAGCCAGTACATCAGCTCTTGTTGTGTAGCACTCAGGCGCTGAAACTGCCGGTCTAGCAAATCCCGAATATCATCAAAAATGAATGAGCCTTGCTTTAAAAAATTCAGGAACTGAGCAATATTGCCATAAAAAAAGTCTCTGACCAGACAAGCCACCATTTTTAAGGCTAAAGGATTTCCAGCATAGTGCTCAATCACGGTCAGCCACTGGGTGTCATCCCCAGCAAAATTTCCTTTTTCCTTCAGGATTTCCTGCCCATCGGTGTCTGATAACCCTTTGAGTGAGAAGCAGCGAATCGGTAAGTTTTCCCCCTCCAGGATAGTCAATTCCTGGGGTGGCTCCCGAGAGGTCAGTAATAGACAGCTGTGGTGGGCGGTTTCACCAATACTTCTGAGCAGCTCACCGTATTCAGCATATCCTTCTCGATAACTACCGGTGCGATCGCCACTTTGCAGAATCGACTCCACATTATCTAGAACTAGCAAGCAACGCCCCCCTTGTAAATAGCGAATCAATCGCAGAATTTTGCCATCCACAGAGCAGGGTAAATTGGTTTCCTGCTGTCCAGACAGAAATTGAATCAGGTCTGCCAGGAGTTCTTCTAGGGGAGGGGCATTGCGTAGAGTGCGCCAAATCACAAACTCAAATTTATCTTCCAGAAGATGGGCTAAAGTCACAGCCACAGAGGTTTTACCAATTCCCCCCATCCCTAGAAGTGTCACCAGGCGGCACTTGTCCTTAAGAATCCATTGCTGTAGGGTGTTCAGTTCCTCAGTACGACCGTAGAAATCTCTTAGCTTTGGTGCTTGTCCCCAATCAACACGTTTAATTTGAGCCACAGTGGGACTCTTGCCGTTATTGATTTGATCTGCCTTAATCTTATCTGGCTCAACAACCTTTTCCCAATCAACCCCTACAGCATCACAAATGGCGATAAAGGTGTCAGAGCGAATCGGTTGTCTTGCCCAAAATCGGTTTAAGGTTGCCCTAGAGGTTAAGGCACTGCTACACCAAGCTTCTGCGGTTTTGTTCCATCTTTTCAGGCGTCTAGCCCGGTCAACCAATTTTAGTCCTAATTCAGAAGCTCGCACTGAATTCTTCATAGCCCAATCTGCTTCTGCTCACTATCCACGCCAATTGTTATGCCAAAATCTGAGAGTACCATGAAGTCAATCTGAGACAATTGACATAATAACCTTAAACAAGGGCACAGGTAACTTCGGATCATTGAATAGCAAGGGTTTGAAGAACTTTAAGTTTTTTGAACACAGTTAATATAATTTAATTTACGGCGCTTTGCATAACTATCAAGTACACTGAATTTTATACCTATTCCCTCTTACCTGCTCCCTGCTCCCTGCTCCCTGCTCCCTAAAAAACCAGAACGAAAGTACCTAATTGAATTGCAAACCGCTGTAACCATTCAGCTATCAGCTGCTTAGGATTTTTTGGTGTTATCAAAAATCTTTAAAACCACTAACTGACTCCTGCAATTCCTGAGCTACGGCTACAGTTGAGGTTAAGGAACTTGAAATTTGTCTAGAGGAATCAACGGTACGTTCCGAGAATTGGGCCATCTCTTTGATCAACATAGCGACGCTCTGAGTGGTTTCGGTTTGGGAAAGACTCCCTTGGGAAATGGCTGTCACTAGCTGCTCGATCTGGCACGAAGCCGACCTCAGCTGTTTCATATTCTGCTTAGCTTCCTCAACTCGACTTGTCCCCTTCTCCACCACAGCAGTGCTCTGTTCCATTACCTTGACTAATTGAGACGTTTCTAGCTCGATATCATCTACTATCTTGTGAATTTCCTGGGTAGCTTTGATCAATTGGTTGGTAAGCTGATTCACTTCTTTGGCAATCACGACAAAACCCTGAATCCCACCAGACCGCGCAGCCTCAATCTCAGTGTTAATAGTCAAAACATTGGTTTGGACTTTGAGCATGTTGCTCAAGGCAACCACCTTAGCAATCTTTTCGGAAAATTTACCTAGCTGCTTCACTCTTGACGTGGTTTCCCCAATCGTGTCTCGCAATTCCAGGATACTCTCCTGAGTTAGGTTAATAGCAGTGCTGCTAGCTTCAACAGTGGTTGTAACTCCATCAACTACCCTCGCCGCCTGATCAGCATGCTCAGCCACTGCTTGAATCGAATCGGTGATTTGCTCCACTGAATGCAGGGTGCGAGTGGTTTCTGAAGCTTGCTTAAGAGCATCTTCTGCTAGTTGACCGACTACCACCTCCTTGTTTTCCAGTAAGGTATTGACTTCAACCGCTGAGTTGTTGACCTGGGTTACGATAGTTTGCAAACTCTCAATAATGGTGTTAAAACCATCAGCAACTTTCCCAATTTCATCCAAAGTCACGTCAGAGCGCACTGTCAGATCTCCTTGTGCTGCCCCTTGCAAATTTTCAAGCAGTACCAGCAGTTGCTTCTGGAGTGCTTCTTTTTCCTGTCTTTGCTCTTGAGAAATTCTTTCCGTCTTTTCGAGCAGATTAGCCTGCTTTAGAGCAAAGCTGAATTGAATCGCCACCTGAGTCAAAAGGTTAATCTCCGTTTCCTGCCAAGCTCTTGGCTGTGAACATTGATGGGCAGCCAGAAAGCCAATCAAGTT
Source organism: Moorena sp. SIO3E8 (assembly GCF_010692445.1). Lineage (NCBI taxonomy): Bacteria > Bacillati > Cyanobacteriota > Cyanophyceae > Coleofasciculales > Coleofasciculaceae > Moorena > Moorena sp. SIO3E8. Next base: position 9,323 of record NZ_JAAHHM010000183.1, read on the forward strand.
ACCTGCCACCAAAATCGGTGCTACTAAACTGGCTTTAGCTCCACGCAATAGAGAGGTTTGGCCAAGCCTCTCGACTTGGGACTGCTGGTAGTGGGTCAACTCACCCTCAAGATTATCAATGGCTAGAACCTGACGTGACTGGTAGTGATCAAGATCCTCTAGGGCAAAATCCAACTCTTCCTTCTGTGTTTCTGGGGTAACAGAGCCATCCAGAGTTACTGAAAGGCCAACCATTGAGCCTTTATGATTCTGTTCGAGGAGGTAAATGATTGTGCGATCGCACGAGAGCGCTCTTTTAATTCCCACCACCGTAGCTGGGAAAATCTTTTCCCGTTCTAGGGATTTAAGCATGCTAGCGGTAATCTCATTTAACGTTTGGGAAATGTCCACCGTGGCTTGCTGCTGTTCCAGGAGCAGGGCTTGGGTGAGGGCATCACCGATTTGTCTAGTTAACTGCTGCATTAACTGACGTTCTGACTCCTGCCAAGGGTGGGGTTTTGAGCAATCATTCGCATACAACAAGCCGAAAAGTTCACCCCCAACTATAATTGGGGCAACTAGGCTGGCTACGACACCAAGGCGTTCAAGGAACTGGCCAGGAGCACCAGTTAGAGTAGCTTGTTGAAGGTTCTCGACACTCACAAGCTTCTCCAACTTAAACTGTCTAATTTCCCCGGTCGTGATTGGTTCATAAATAGTTTGCCCTAGGGCTTCAACCATACCAGAATCTACGACCTCCGCTGCAATTATCCCGCTTTTGAAGTCAGGATTAAAGCGATAGATAAACACACGGTCTGTCTTGAGGGCAAGGTGTACCCCATAAACGGAAGTTTGTAGGATATTGTCGAAGTTTAAGGATTGCTGAAGCTGGTTGCTGACTAGCGCTAGTGTCCGCGCCTGTTCAGTTTCTTGTTCTTGCTCCTGTAATCGACCTTTGACCCGTGTCACCAGGTTATTAAAGACTTGAGCCAATAGCTGCGTCTCGGTAGCACCAACAAGCTCCGCCTGAACGTTCAGGTTGCCTGCAATCACCGCCTTAGCAGTATTAGCCAACTGACCCAAGGGTTTTGCTAACTGATCGGATAAAGCTCTCACTACCAAGGTAATAATAATGCCCAGTAGCACGAACACACTAGCAAAGCCTATTGCCGCTTTTCTACCCGCTGCTCTGAGTTCACTAAGTTTGATCGAGACGGCCACAGTCCAATTGCTATCAGGAACTGCAACCAATATATAGTGCCTGCTATTATGATCAAAGGTGGCCAGCTTTAAGTTTGGGAAAAGTTCTGAATTAGCTGACTTTATGGTCAGTCCCTTCTGCTGCACTGTTTGCCCAGTTTTAACAGCTTCGAGCAAAATTTTTACGTTCTGTACAACTACTTGATCCTTTGCCCCGAGCAGTTTCTGTGGCTGGTCTTTACTCTTC
>NZ_JAAHHM010000184.1:0-10537 GCF_010692445.1 Moorena sp. SIO3E8
CCATAAAGTTCCTGAGTCAGGCTGTGTCCTTAGCAGTCAGGCAGCGTTCTCACGAATTGTCTCTGATTCCGCTTTTGAAGTGAGTGGGGTGACTTTGTCAATCTCTACACCTGAATGCTTACCTTTTGACCCACTTACAAAGTTGTTTACTGCTGCAATTATAGATATTTTGTAAAGCTTGTAAGTCATGACGAGCTGCCTCTACCAATGCTGGTGGTAATGTTTCTAATTCAGAACTTTGCACTTGCCTGGTAAAGGAATTATCAGCCCTAAGGATTTGTCTAAACAGATAATTTTGCCAACTTTCGTTTTGGCTAGCTAACCCTTGAAACCACTCACCATAAGCCTTTAAACAACGGATGTCATCCACATCACTGTTCACCATAGCTTCTAATAGTTTCAAAAAAGCTAAACCTACCCCTTCACTCAAGACTGATTGATAAACTAGCAACGATGCAGCTTGGTAGCGAAGGTTTTGAATTGAATCAATCGTTTGTTTATCCACAATAGCGTTTTCAGTTGGGTAATGTTTTTAGGGAGTAGGGAGTAGGGAATCGGGAATCGGGAATCGGGAATTTAGAAGATGCAAGAGGCAAAATTTGGTTGTATTTTGATGTTTTGATGTTTTAAAAATGTCACCGAGAAACTATTTTAAAGATTTACTTTTTTGCCTAAAAGTACTGATCTAATCTATTATTCATCAATTCTACTAAGTGACGACTCTTGCCTCTTGCCCTTTGCCTTTTGCCTAGACTTTAGCTACTAATTTATCATATAGCAATCCCTGTTGTAATTGTGATAATTTTTTTCCGATTACCGATTCCCTATTCCCTACTTCCTACTCCCTAAAATCCAATAAGCAAAAGGTTGACGAGTAATCAAATTCTCATCAACCTTTATTAGACTTTAGACAAGGATAGACTAAGGTTTAGGATTATCTGCCATTAGCTATTAGCCATGTAAGTATTCAGCTATCAGTCATCAGCTATCAGCTATCAGTTAGTCAGTTATCAGCTATCAGTTTGATAATAAAACAGGTAACCGTTTTTTTTATCTGAGTTACGGAAAGCTGACCGCTGACCACTGACCGCTGACCGCTGACCGCTGACCGCTGACCGCTGACTGCTGACCGCTGACCACTGACCGCTGATAGCTTACCTAAACCCCTACTTGCTTTCAGAAAACTCAGCGTCAATGACATCATCACCACCGGAGCTACCAGAAGCAGCAGCATCAGGACCTGGTGCGCCAGCATCAGTAGGCTGAGCAGCCCCCTCAGCTTGTTGATACAGGTTAGCACTAACACTGTAGAGAGCTTGTTGTAACTCAGTGGTCAGAGTCTTGATTTTCTCATCATCCTCTTGGGTAATTGCCTCTCGCAGGTCCTTGATCAACCCTTCGATCTTCTCCTTATCAGCTGCTGGCAATTTATCATCGAGTTCTTTAATCTGTTTCTCGGCCTGGTAGGTCAGAGAATCAGCTTGGTTCTTACGGTCAATCTTCTCACGACGCTCTTGGTCAGCCTCTGCATTAGCTTCAGCGTCTTTGACCATCCGGTCTACTTCCTGATCGGATAGGGTGGACGCACCAGTAATGTTGATCGACTGTTCCTTACCAGTGCCCTTGTCCTTAGCGGTAACATTCAGGATACCGTTGGCATCAATATCAAAGGTTACCTCAATCTGAGGCACGCCACGGGGTGCAGGGGGAATACCATCCAATCTGAAGGTTCCCAGACTCTTGTTGTCAGAGGACATTTCCCGCTCACCCTGAAGAACATGGATTTCTACGTTGGTCTGACCATCCACAGCAGTAGAGAAGGTTTCTGACTTCTTGGTGGGGATAGTGGTGTTGCGAGGAATCAGTTTCGTCATCACGCCACCGAGAGTTTCCACACCCAAGGACAAGGGGGTGACATCCAACAGTAGGATATCCTTGACTTCACCAGCCAATACACCACCTTGGATAGCAGCACCTACCGCTACCACTTCATCTGGGTTAACGGTTTGGTTAGGATCCTTGCCAAGTACCTTCTTGACCACCTGTTGCACTGCAGGGATCCGAGTAGAACCACCAACCAAGACCACCTCATCAATGGCACTCTTATCGAGTTTGGCATCCTTGATGGCATTCTCTACCGGAATGCGGCAACGGTCGATTAAGTCAGAGCAAATATCTTCAAACTGACCCCTAGTCAAGGTCATATCCAGGTGCTTAGGCCCTTCTTGGGTAGCCGTGATGAAAGGCAAGTTAATGTCAGCTTGCATAACGCTAGACAACTCAATCTTGGCTTTCTCTGCGGCTTCAGTCAGACGTTGTAGAGCTTGCTTGTCCTTACGTAGGTCAATCCCTTCTGCGCTTTGGAACTCTTTGGCTAGGTGATCAACAATTTTCTTATCGAAGTCATCACCACCGAGGTGAGTGTCACCAGAAGTAGCTAACACTTCAAATACCCCGTCACCTACTTCTAGAATAGAGACGTCAAAGGTACCACCACCCAAGTCAAACACCAGGATAGTTTCGTTGCTCTTCTTGTCTAAACCATAAGCCAGAGACGCTGCGGTCGGTTCGTTGATAATTCGCAGCACTTCAACACCAGCAATCTTACCCGCTGCCTTAGTAGCTTGACGCTGGGAGTCATTGAAGTAAGCTGGCACAGTAATGACGGCTTGGGTAACGGTTTCCCCAAGATACTTGCTAGCATCATCAACCAGCTTGCGCAGCACCTGAGCTGATATCTCTTCTGGCGCAAATTGCTTTCCTTGAGCTGGGGAATCTAGCTTGACATTATCACCAACCTTGAGAGTTTTGTAAGATACTTCGGTAGCCTCGTTGGTGACTTCACTGTATCTACGTCCAATGAAGCGTTTGACTGAATAAAAAGTGTTTTCGGGGTTCATCACCGCCTGACGCTTAGCGATTTGACCCACTAAGCGATCGCCATTTTTGGCATAAGCTACGACTGAAGGGGTTGTCCGAAAACCTTCTGCATTAGCAATAACCGTGGGTTTACCACCTTCCATTACTGCTACGCAGGAGTTTGTTGTACCTAAGTCAATTCCAACAACTTTTGCCATAAGAGTGTTCCGGGTGCCTATAACTACAAATACTGGTAGGGTAGGAGAGGATTAGAGAAGGATCCGTCAGATTGGTTCAAGGAATAACCGTTGCCAGTTTTTATACCATCGGTTGGATTACCATTATTTATACTGAACTTTATTTGCCAGTCTAATGAAGGGTGGTTTCCCGAACCTAAGATGGGACGGTTCTCGATTGATTGAACCTCCCCAACCTAAGAGGATGGGGATTCCCAGGCACAACCAACTAAGTGGCTGTTAAGTCCATGGGCGTAACTTTCCCTGGCCGTAGGCCACGCTGCGCGAACGTTCCGGGGGTAGCCGGGTAGGATCGATACCCAGTTTTTTCGTTTATTAACGCCATTGAGGGGAAAAGAATACCCCGTCCTATTAGGTCGGGGATGAATTTTACCCTGGCCAAAGGCCACGCTACGCGAACAAACTCCCCTCTTCGATAACCGATTATCTACTGATTTTCTCGGTCAAGGGGCAGCAGGAAAGAAAAAAGTTATGGGTAATCAGCGCCATTTTCGATTAGGTGTGATAGTCGGAACATAGGGAAGATCACCGAAGTTGGGGAAGAATCCACCCAGAGTTCTGATTTCCGTCACGTTTGAATTAGGACTGCTATGGTCAAAACCCATGTATGTTTTTTTCCTGACCCCTTTTTCTTGCCTTGCCTGTGTCTAATTTACGAAAATTAACGGCTGTTGGGATTGGTGTGAACCGTAACAAATCAGTTGTGTTTGCCGTCTTGAGAGCAGTTGAGAAAACTGAAATGGGAGTCGGGAGTCGGGAATAGGGAAAGATAGAGAGGTGTGGGGAGATGGGGAGATAGAGAGGTGTGGGGAGATGGGGAGATGGGGAGATGAGGATTCATAATTAAGAACTGCTATAAGTATGATCAGCTAAGTATGATCAGCGCTATATCTGTGTTCTGTCATTCTCGGAGATGGCGATCGCGCTTTCTTGTTACAGTCAAAAAGTTAAAGTTGTTGAGATTTAGCTATATTTTCTGATTCTTCTTAGAAAATATAGAAGCGATCGCCGTTTGTACAAGAGTTAGAGAAGTTATAAATCACAAAAGTTTTCCCAGACTGATCAAACATAGAGCTATCGCTTCTCATATTAATGAGGTACACATTTTTTTTTTAGCTATTCCCTGTTTCCCATTCCCTGTTTACTATTAAATCATGCTCCCTGCTCCGAAGTCCCTGCTCCCTAAAACCCAAAAAATTGTACCTTACCTAATTCAAAAATTAGATTAGGTAATCACGACGGAAACAACACCATTACCAATGCCAGTTCTATCTCCACAATTACAGCAACGGTTAGCATCACCCCTAAAAATTGGGTCAGTTGAGGTCAACAGCCGGGTGTTACAGTCACCCCTGTCTGGAGTAACCGACTTGGTCTTTCGTCGCCTAGTGCGTCGCTACGCCACTGAGTCGATGATGTATACCGAAATGGTTCATGCTAGCCAGTTAAAGTATCTCCGAGAATTGCCCAAGATTATGGAGGTAGACCCATTAGAAAAACCGATCAGTATCCAATTATTCGACTGTCGCCCGGAATTTCTGGCTCAAGCGGCACAAAGGGCAGTGGCAGAAGGGGCAGATACTGTGGATATCAATATGGGTTGCCCTGTTAATAAAATTACTAAAAATGGTGGCGGGTCTGCCTTACTGCGAGATCCAGAAACGGCAGAAGCAATTGTACAATCAGTAGTCAAGGCAGTGGAGGTACCTGTAACGGTCAAAACCCGTATTGGCTGGACTGATCAGGAGATCAATGCGGTAGAATTTGCCCAACGTATGGAAGATGCCGGGGCTCAGATGTTGACCCTCCATGGCCGTACTCGTGACCAGGGGTATAATGGCTCGGCTCGCTGGGAATGGATTAAGCGGGTAAAAGATGTGCTGTCTATCCCAGTGATTGCTAATGGGGATATTTTGTCCGTCGATGCAGCAGTGCGCTGCTTGGAAGAAACCGGTGCTGATGGGGTAATGTGTTCTCGGGGAACCCTGGGCTATCCCTTTCTAGTCGGAGAAATAGACTATTTCCTGAAAACCGGACAACTGTTACCCCCAACCACACCAGTACAACTGCTTGAATGTGCTAAGGAGCATTTACAAGGTCTATGGCACTATAAGGGGGAGCGGGGTATTTATCAGTCCCGGAAACACATGAGTTGGTACGCGAAAGGGTTTCCCGGAGCAGGGGAATTGCGTAAGAAACTCAGTAGAATAGAGACGGTTGACCAAGGAGTTGAGTTGATTGAAGATGCGATCGCTAAACTTCATCCGTAAGCAATCAGCCGTCAGCCGTCAGCCGTCAGCCCTGAGCTTTTAGCTCATGCGTGCGCGTTCAGCCACGCTACTTAAGGTGCCGTCAGCCTTTGCATAATAGCTGGTTGCTGATAGCTTATAGCTGATAGCTAGCTGCTGATAGCTTATAGCTTACCTTCATCTTAATCAACCCTAATTTTTTAAATAATTTTTTTATCCCAGTATTTTTACCAAAAATATTGGGTTTAAAGCCCCGTCCTTCTAGGACGGCTTTTTTTTTTAGAATCTATATTGACAGTTGTCGCCAAGCATGTTAATTTTGGAGTTTATCGAAACAGATCGATCTTCGTTCGCGGAGCGTGACCTTAGGTCAATGATCATTCTAGAGTTCAAAGCATGGGGCAAAAAACACCAATATTCAGCTATAGACGAAGCTATTCGGACAGTGAAGTTTATCCGTAATAGCTGTATTCGCTTGTGGTTGGACAACAAAGGAACTGGGAAGTACGACCTTAGCAAATATTGCAAGGTTTTGGCCAAACAGTTTCCTTTTGCTAATGAGTTGAACTCTAGTGCTCGTCAGGCCGCGTCCGAACGAGCATGGTCATCAATCGCGAAATTTTACGACAATTGCAAGAAAAAGGTACCCGGAAAGAAAGGGTTTCCCAAGTTCAAGAAAAAGGTGAGATCGGTTGAGTATAAGCAATCAGGAGGGAAATTGTCCCCTGATAAAAAATCAATCACTTTCACAGATAAAAAAGGAATTGGGAAGCTTAAACTCAAGGGTAAATGGGACTTGTGGCGCTTTGATAAGAAACAAATTAAGCGGGTTAGAATAGTTTGGCGAGCAGATGGGTACTATGTCCAGTTCTGCGTTTCAGTCGATATCAATGAAGAATTAGAATCAACCGGTAAAACTATCGGACTGGATGTAGGACTTAAAGATTTTTACACTGATTCTGATGGGAATACTGAACCTAACCCAAGGTTTTATCGAAAGGGAGAAAAGCGCCTTAAGTTCTATCAGCGTCGAGTATCCCGAAAAAAGAAAGGCTCATCCAACCGTAAAAAAGCCGTTAATAGATTAGGCAGGACACATCTCAAGATAAGTAGGCAACGTGAAGAACATGCCAAGAGACTCGCACGTTGCGTAATCCGGTCTAACGACTTGGTCGCCTACGTTCGCGCAGCGTGCCGAAGGCAAGACTTAAGAGTAAAAAATCTAGCAAAAAATCATTGTCTTGCTAAGTCTATTAATGATGCAGGTTGGTATCAGTTCCGAAAATGGATGGAGCACTTTGGCGTCAAGTTTGGCAGAATAACCGTTGCAGTTAATCCTGCCTACACTAGCCAGAACTGTTCTAGTTGTGGTGAAGTGGTCAAAAAGTCGCTATCAACTCGAACTCATACTTGCAAGTGTGGGTGCGAACTAGACAGAGACCACAACGCCGCCATCAACATTAGAACAAGAGCCTTGAGTACGGTGGGGCACACCGGAACTTGGATCATTGATCCGAACGCTTGCGGAGAATCAACCTCTACTCTTCCTGATTCCGGTCTGGTTGAGCAAGTTGGCTCGTTGAAGCAAGAATCCCCGTTCTTCTAGGACGGGGAGTGTCAAGGTATAATCACCCAGGCAGATTCTGTCGGGTATTCACCCTGCTGGGTAATATCCTGTCACGTCTTGTTATCAGCAATATTGCTAGATAGTATAATTGTATGATAGTATAGGTAGAATTTTTTGTTCAAATTTAGGAGGATTAATTTAGTATGACCCAAGTGGTTGTCGGTGAAAATGAAGGTATTGAGTCAGCCCTGCGTAGATTTAAGCGACAAGTCTCTAAAGCAGGAATTTTTGCTGATATGAAGCGTCTACGTCACTTTGAGACTCCCATTGAAAAGAAAAAGCGCAAAGCGATCGCTCGCAGACGCAAGCGTCGTTACCGCTAAACCTTCAATTGACACTGTCAACACTCCCCGGTCATCAGACGCGGGGTTTTTTGCTGGGCTTACTCCCTCCCTATCACCTGACCGGTTGAAGCAACCACAGTAAAGGAATCGGGAATCGGGAATCGGGAATCGGGAATCGGGAATCGGGAATCGGGAATCGGGAATCGGGAATCGGGAATCGGGAATCGCTAACGTAGATTTGTTTGGAATAGGTTCAGTTAAAGCAAGTCCAACAACTGGGATTCACTTAATTGGGTAATTCCTAATTCTTTAGCCTTTTCTAACTTAGAACCAGCATCTTCCCCAACCACCAAATAATCAGTTTTGGCACTAACTGAACTAGTAACCTTACCACCAGCGTTTTGAATCAAGTCTTTCGCGTCACTACGCTTGAGGGTAGGCAAGGTGCCAGTAATCACAAAGGTTTTTCCGGTTAAGGGTTGGGTTTTATCTAGCGCTCTAGTTTTAGTAGAGGCTTCTAACTGTAAACCTGCCTCTCGCAATCGAGTAATCAAGGTTTGGTTGCTGGAAATCTGAAACCAACCCCAGACAGACTGAGCAATTTCTGGTCCAATGCCGTAGATTCCCTCAATATCGGTGACGGTTGCTTGAGCCAACTGCTCAATGGTAGGAAAAGTCTGGGCAAGGGTTTGAGCATTGACACTACCCACATGACGAATCCCTAACCCATACAGGACTCGTGACCAAGGTTGAGTTTTGGATTTTGCGATCGCATTTAGCAACTTCTGGGCTAACTTATGCCCCATACGCTCCAATGACACCAGCTGCTCTAGGGTTAAATCATAAAGGTCAGCAACAGATGTCACTAAGCCTTGGTCTACCAATTGTTCTACAATCTTTTCCCCCAAACCATTAATATCAAGAGCATTACGACTTGCCCAGTGGGTGAGAGTGCCCTTAACAATAGCAGGACAAGATGAATTAATACAGCGAGTCACTGCTTCACCCTTAGGACGCACCAAGGGTTGATTACAAACAGGGCAATGGGTAGGCATCTCGAAGGGTTTAGCATGATCAGGACGTAACTCTGGTAAGACACGTACCACCTCCGGGATAATTTCCCCCGCTTTCCGTACAATAACCGTATCCCCAACTCGCAAATCTAATTGGGCAACATAATCACCATTGTGTAGGGCAGCCCGTTGTACTGTTGTCCCTGCCAATTGCACTGGTTCTAAAATAGCCAAGGGTGTCACTGCTCCGGTGCGTCCCACATTAACTGTAATTGCTTCGACACGACTGGGAGCTTCTTCAGCCGGATATTTCAGAGCAATCGCCCAACGAGGAAACTTCTGGGTAAACCCCAATTGTTTTTGTATCCGGAAAGCATTAATTTTCACCACTACCCCATCGGTCAGGTAGGGTAAATCTTTCCGTTTCGCATCCCAATGATTGTAATAATCCTGAACATCCTGTAAGGAAGTACAACATTTGGGATGGGGATTCACCGGAAAACCAAGCTTTTGCAGCAACTCTAGAGCATCCCATTGGGAATTGGGCATTGGGATGGTGTACTCCTCACTACTATCCTGATTCGGAATATGTAAGGTATAAGCAAAGAAAGCCAATTTTCGTTGAGCAACAATTCGGGGCTCTAATTGTCGCAATGTACCAGCAGCGGCATTACGAGGATTAGCAAATAATGGCTCACCTGCTTGTGCTCGTTCCTGATTAATCCTCTCAAATACATCCAGGGGTAAGAATGCCTCACCACGCACTTCTACTAAGGCTGGCGGTTGGTCTAGATTTTGGTCTAGATTAAGTTGGTCTAGATTCAGCCGCAAAGGAATGGAGCGAATAGTACGGACATTCTGAGTAATATCTTCTCCTGTGGACCCATCACCTCTGGTCACTCCCCGCACTAAAATCCCCTTTTCATAGGTCAGTGCTAATGCTGAACCATCAATTTTGAGTTCACAAACGTCTTCAGTATTGACTTCTGAGTTTTGGGAAATGTCACCAGAAATATGACGCTGCCATCGTTCTTGCCATTGCTTAAATTCCTCAAGGTTAAAGGCATTATCCAGACTATAGAGTGGGATATTGTGGCGCACGGAAACAAAACCAGTAGCTGGTTTTTCTCCTACCCGCTGGGTTGGACTATCAGAAGTTATTAACTGAGGATACTCTGTTTCCAGCTCTTGCAGTTCCCGGTAGAGTTGATCGTAGATGGCATCTGCCATGATGGGATTGTCGAGGACATAGTAGGCATAACTAGCGTTTTGCAACAGTCGCCGCAGTTCCTGAACTCGCTGGTTTACGTCGGGGGTTACTGGTGCCACAGGGGTGATTATCCTTGATGGAGATTGACTCTAGTTTATCGGTCAGATTAACCAGATTAACTATAGCCCTGCTTGAGGTGAAACAGAAAACTTTCGCAAAGTCTAGTCACAAGTTCAGTATTTCCACTAATTCCATTTGCGGTCACCAATGTCATCTTGGTATTAACTAAGGTACTTTTCCAAGAGACAACAACAATGGGTCTGTTTGACAAAATTTCAATTAGTCGTCAACACAGCCAAATAACACTCGGACCAGCTGAAGCCTTTGCTGCGATCGCATTAACTGCTGGTGCTGCTGACGGATACGCGACTAATTCTGAGGTTCAAGCCATTATTACTGCCTTATCTCGAATGCAGCTGTTTAGGAGCTACTCAGCTGATGTAATGGCAAGAATGTTTGAACGACTTTTGATGCTCCTGCAGCGGCAAGGTTCTGATCCTCTTCTTAGTGCAGCCCTGAAATCACTCCCCTATGAACTACAAGGAACAGCCTTTGCGATCGCCACTGATATTATCTTAGCAGATGGAGAAATTACCGATGATGAAGAAGAGTTTTTGAACGAGCTTTATCATGCTTTAGAGATATCAGAAGAAACCGCTGTAAATATTATAGACGTAATGTTAATTAAAAATCAAGGGTAATAGGATTTTTAATTAATTACTAATTTTGACAAAACTGGCTAAATCTATTCAGTCGAGGGTTCACTTCTAGAAGTGAGCCCTCGACTGTTAATTATGATCTGATCTAACTTGTGATCACCTGGGGCTTGATAGAATTACTAACAGATTCAGGTTCTATACTACTCCTAAATGATAATAGAGAAAGCCTCATAAGTGCCTAAATTAGGCATAGTAAATAATCGATATTCAATAAATAATTCAAATAATTTCTTAGTGAGCTTGAAAGATTGACATCGTT
>NZ_JAAHHM010000185.1:0-10500 GCF_010692445.1 Moorena sp. SIO3E8
GAAGTTGTTCTGTTTCAACGCTGCAAAACTTTACTCAAACAGCAAGATTTAATTCAAGGCTTGACAGGTTTTCATTGGTGGCGTCAAATTGATGCGTAAATTTTAACTAATTAACCGGACATGATATAACACCCCAAGGCTGTTTCATTGTCGGATAGAGCTGTTGACAACAATGGTGATCGCTGTGATGTCAAATACCAGCGGTCACTCGATTACGTCAATAAATGGAGTTTGCCGGATGTAAGTAATACTCCTGGGGATTTAGATGTTCGGAAGTCCTGAATGGGATTTGCTATGTCAAGTATGGATGACAAATGAATGATTACGATGAAGCCACAACAATAACCATTCTTGATCAGCACATTCCTAGAAGGAGTTTTGTGATGGGGAGAAATTCCTTGTTAAAAATTCCTGTTCCCTAGATATTTGTGAACCGCGATCGTAGTATGATTATATCGATTTGGGAAATCAGCCTGATTTTAAATTTGCCAAAGACATCACCCTAAAGTTAGGAACAGATAATTTAGAATCCAATGCTAAAACGATCACTTAGTCTGAGATTTCTAATCGAGTGGACGATCCCAACAACCACGGGTCTGATAATTACTGTTGCGTCATGCTTATCAAATGAAAATATTTTTTATCTGTCTTTGTTCATGCTTATACCGTTTTGGCTAGCGATCGCACAATGGGTTGTTCTGCGACGTTACATTTCCGACGCTTGGTCATGGGTTGTGGTGACTGCGTTAGGAGCCTACGTTGCCATACCAACCATGTTTTTTTTCTATTCTTGGTATATAACAGCTCAATCTATATTTGTAAAGGATCCAAGTATCCGATTACCCATGACCTGGAAAGCATCTATCCTTACGACCCTAATTGGTTGCGTAGTGATATCTATCTTCCAATCGGTAGCTCTTTCTAAGCATACGACTCGGGCAGGTTGGTGGATTGTTCTTAACAGCTTAGTTTGGACTGCATTTTCTAGTTGGATAATTGAGATTTGTGCTCATGATTTGATGAACGATATTAGGAACTACAATGATCCAAGAGGCTACGACTACAATATAACTGGTGAGATGGTGGTAACACTCATAATTTTAATTATTCCCATCGCCAGCTTGATCCAAGGTCGTATACTTGTATGGTTATTCAACTCCCCTAAGGATCCAGGTGATGATATTTGATTTTATATCAGTTATAAAAGATAAATAAAAGTCATCTTATTTCTGTTAATAGGTCTTATCGGGACTTGAATATTTTCGGTATAGCACTACCCATTCTTCGTGTTTGACATTGATACAAGCTCAAACGCTTTTTTAGTAAGTAAACTTTTGCCTCTTGCCTCTTGCCAATGCCATTGCGCGTAGCGCTATAGCAGAAGTCAGAAGTCAGAAGTCAGAAGTCAGAAGTCAGAAGTCAAACTCTTGCGCTTACTTAGGTTTGAGACTTTTGTCATGTCCGCGCCTGCCCTGGCGACTGCTATATAAGACTGTACTTCTACCGACTCTCTCAATATTTTTTTACAAAATTTATCAAAATATGCTATAATATGCAAATTTTTATGTGACAATAAAACCGTGGACAATCAAATCCACGGGAAGAGCCAGCCTGACGTACTTGCAAGGGCGAAGGCTGGCTCTGGCTACCCCTTAAAGTAAAGGAGATAACTTCATATTATGTCGCATCATCTAAGCCTATACCCATGGGTCATGGTTCGCCTATTACCACCGATGCCACCAGTCGTTTTCGCTCGGTTCCGCAACTGTTGTGATGCCAAAGGTTATTCGCAGACCCTAAAACAGCTGGTGCCTGATGCTAAGTTTCTAATTATTTTCGATATACCCCTCTTCTGTCAAACTGGGGTCAAACCCTGATTTTTCCTAGGCTGAAATGACGCCAATTGGTTCGATTGTGCCAAAATGACAGAAGAGGGCGATCACGTGACTTCATCTTTGAGTAAATGGGTTTTAATAGCGTTTTGTAGGTGGTAGCAAATCAGTACGAGATCATTCGTTTAACTTCGGAGCAAGAGAGTCAGGCTAAAGATGAAACAATGGGGACAAAGGAAAAATTTTGGTTTGATCATTCTCAATTGAAAAAGTGTCTGTTCAAGTATCGTCGCCAAAACACAGGAGAAGACTGGTCAGAAAAAGTGGCATTTGAGTTGTGCAATCTTCTAGATATACCTGCAGCGCGCTATGAGTTAGCAGAAACCGCCGATGGACAAAAAGGGGTGATTACAGTCAATTTTTTAGGACAGGGAGAAACCCTAGTGCATGGTAATCAAGTACTTAGTGGCATTAATCCTGATTATCCCGCTTTGGTTACGCACAAGGCCTATCAACATACAATTGAAGTGGTTATGGAGGCGATTAGAGAAAAATCTGTTAACTTCCCCCCTAATTGGAGAGTACCTGATGGTTTCACAGATGCAAGAGATTTGTTTGTTGGCTACTTGCTGCTAGATGCGTGGATTGGTAATGGTGATCGTCATCATGAAAATTGGGGGTTTGTACTTCCTAAGACATCTCAAACGGGTATTTATCTGGCTCCCACTTACGATCACGCCTCATGCCTGGGTCGTGAACTTTCTGATACTAAACGCCAGCATAGGTCTGTAGAGTCTTACGTAAATGGGTGCAAGTCAGCCTTTTATCTTAACGAAAATGAAAAAAAGCCTCTGAAAACATTTGAACTTTTTGAATATGTTAATACTCACTATCCTAAAGCTAGTCAGGAGTGGCTCAACCGTCTTGAACAAATTTCAGAGCAACAGATAAATTCAACTTTACAGGCATTTCCAGATTGTCGTATCTCAAAAGAAGCATCTGACTTTGCTAAGAAAATTTTGCTCACCAACAAAAAAAGACTGGTCTGTCTATTAAATTTATGAGTATCACTTCCCTAAAAACTTTATTTTTAGCTTGGCAAGATCATGAAAGTCGATTGTGGAACCCGGTGGGTCGATTAACATTTGATGGAAAACTTTATGAGTTTGTTTATATAGAAGGTGCAAAGGAAGCGAAAAAACAATTTGGGTTTGAGCCTCTAATGTCTTTTCCAGAGTGGAATAAGACCTATCGTTCGACGGAGTTGTTTGCGTTTTTTGCCAACCGAGTTATGTCACCCTCGCGTCCAGATTACCGAAAGCATCTAGACCGGCTCAAGTTATCAGAGCAGAGTTTTGATTTGATGGAATTTTTAGGAAGGAGCGAAGGATATCGACAAACAGATAATTTTAAAGTTTTTCCTTATCCAAACCTCGACAGTGACGGGAAATACCACCTTTGTTTTCTAGTACATGGTTTGCGTCACTTACCAAAGTGTTCTATGGATCGCATAGCTCAGCTACAAGTTGGTGACACTTTGTGGCTATGTCACGAGCTTCAGAATCCTTATGACAATAAGGCTTTAGCGTTAACCACAGAAGATCATTATCACCTAGGGTATTGTCCCCGCTACTTGTCACAGGATATACTTGACATTTTAAGGCGTGATCCAAGTTTAGTAGAAGTGAAAGTAGCAAAGGTAAATTTACCTCCTTCTCCGCTTAAGTCTCGGTTATTGTGTGAGATGACTTATTCAGGTTCAAAGGAATACGTGCCGTATGATCACAAGATCTATCAGCCCTTAACTAAGGAAAAAGAAAAGTCGAAAAATTTGCTTTTCCCGATGTAAGTAATACTCCTTGAATCATAACGTGCTCGGAAGTCCTGAATGCGATTGGCCGTAGGCCACGCTACGCGAACGCATTCAGGTACTATAGCGTTTCTAGGATTTATGAGGTACGCTTCTCAACCTCAAAGTCCCCCTTGATAAGCAGCAGGGCTGTTTCATTATCGGATAGAGCTGTTGACAACAATGGTGATCGCTGTAATGTCAAATGCCAGCGGTCACTCGATTACGTCAATAAATCGGCTTATATCAATGTCCTAACTTTAATGCGTAGTGCTATAATTTTGTGTGTTATTGTTTGCATTTTGGTTCTGGTCTTAGAAGTACAAATAAGATTTGTTTGTTTGAAATTGAAACTGTGTGTATAACTCCTAGAATATAGCTTAAGGGAAGTAGACCAGTTTTTTGTTTTTAATTATGTTTATTTGTTTAATTATAAGTTAAATCTGTAGTTAATGTGTTTTTAGCTATGTATTTATGTGATAATAACTAATTTGCCGTGGTTATAAAAAATTTTGTGTGTTATTAACAATAGCAAATAGTAACACTGATAGATAGTGGGGCAATGGAAAGTCAGGTTGGTTTTCAATCCGACTTTGATGGCGATGATTTTTCATTGACGGCAGTAAAAGACTACAGTACAATGACGATATGCAAAGCGACCGCACCTTTTTAGACAGGGAAGTGCGATCGCTGAAGTAAATGATTTGCAGTAAATCAGTTATATCTTAACCATGAAAGAATACGTTACGCACGCAATAATCCAGATCGGGACTTTTAAAAAATTTGATGGCTTCAAGACTAAGGAAGGCATCTACGTAATGTCTCAAACCCAGACAGCGGAAACCGTTGGAGAGAACAAGCAAAACGTGTCAGATTTTTTGCGCTCAAAAGCCTTCAAAACCATATGGGGAGAGGGGTTTACGAGTCAGACTTTTGAAGTAGAAGATTCAACTCAATTAATTGGACAACCCAGGATTAATGGATTGCCACTGAAAATAGTAATCATTTATTGGAATTACCGTTCTTACAGGGGTAACAAGGAAGCATACAAGATCCTTAGTGTACTAGCCTTGGATTCTCTAGAGGATCATTTTCGTCATGCTTTTGGTGAAACGGCGACAATGGAAGAACGACGTCAACGAATAGATGCTTACGTGCAGGAACTAGAAGAAAGGTTGAATGCAGCCAACGAAACCATCGCACAGCAGGAACTGGAGTTGCGGCAGTCCTGGGAAGAGTATGATGTCCAGCAATCTTACCAGGATGAGTATGATCGCCAGCTCCGGGAACATGGCATCAACCCTTGGGCAGTTCCAAACACCGAAGACGAGCATTTATGATTTTTGAACTAGCAAATTTTCCCAAATTAACAGCGATCGTAATTAATTACTTGTCTTTGATGCGTTCGCGTAGCGTGGCCTACGGCCAATCGCTTTTTTTGATGCTTTCATGCCAACTAGGGTAAACGCATAGTACATCATGGTAAATATTTTAGACTAATTTTTAAAAATCACATTAAACAAAACACCAATTATAGTAAAAAAGAAGTACATTAATACTGGAATTAATGATTGAGTCAGGTTTGAACGAAATCTCTTGTTATTCAGCTGGTAATTATCAAGGATATGTTCAACCCTTTCTCCTAATCGTGTATCTTTATTATATATTTCTAGTAGTTTTATATGATTTCTGGCAGTTAATTCATCATAAATACAAAACAATACATATTGTATTCCAATTAAAGCCAATATGATAACATAGGGATATACAGATTTATCAACAATATTATAATTTTGATGGAAAAATTTACACCTTTGTTTATATAGAAGGTGCAAAGGAAGCGCAAAAATAATTTGGGTTTGAGCCTCTAATGTCTTTTCCAGAGTGGAATAAGACCTATTGTTCCACGGAGTTGTTTGCGTTTTTTGCCAACCGAGTTATGTCACCCTCGCGTCCAGATTACCGAAAGCATCTAGACCGGCTCAAATTATCAGCCCAGAGTTTTGATTTGATGGAATTTTTAGGAAGGAGCGAAGGAAATCGACAAACAGATAATTTTAAAGTTTTTCCTTATCCAGACCTCGACAGTGACGGGAAATACCACCTTTGTTTTCTAGTACATGGTTTGCGTCACTTACCAAAGTGTTCTATGGATCGCATAGAGCAGCTACAAGTTGGTGATACTTTGTGGCTATGTCACGAGCTTCATAATTGTTATGACAATAAGGCTTTAGCGTTAACCACAGAAGATCATTATCACCTAGGGTATTGTCCCCGCTACTTGTCACAGGATATACTTGACATTTTAAGGCATGATCCAAGTTTAGTAGAAGTGAAAGTAGCAAAGGTAAATTTACCTCCTTCTCCGCTCAAGTCTCGGTTATTGTGTAAGATCACTTATTCAGGTTTTGAGGGATATGTGCCGTATGATCACAAGATCTATCAGCCCTTAACTAAGGAAAAAGAAAAGTCGAAAAACTTGGTTTGCCCGATGTAACTAATACCCCTTGAATCATAACCTACTCGGAGGTGGGCGTGAATGCGATTGGCCGTAGGCCACGCTACGCGAACGCATTCAGGTACTATAGCGTTTCTAGGATTTATGAGGTACGCTTCTCAACCTCAAAGTCCCCCTTGATAAGGGGGATTTAGGGGGATCTTTTTGTACCTCATGGCATAGAGAATTGCTATATATAGCTACGGCGGTTTGCATAACTATCAGCTACACAGGATTGTTTTCCCTATTCCCTATTCCCTATTCCCTATTACCTATTCCCTATTACCTATTCCCTATTCCCTATTACCTATTCCCTATTCCCTGCTCAAGGAAAGTAGTTAAGAGCCGATTTACGAGGGAACCTGTAAGTCTAAAGCCCCGTCTTTTCAAACCGGGGATCAAGACTCATAGCGGTTTTACCCGCTGTGATAAAAATATTTCTAGAGAATCGGGAATCTTACTAATGGCGTTGTAGTAGAAGGTATAGGAGAGTTAAGATCGAAACTGATGATTATCTTAGAGTTCAAGGTCGTTAAAAAGTCTCTATCAACTAGAACCCATACCTGTAAGTGTGGATCCTAGGTATATCGAACTCAGGTAAGTTGAGTTTGTGGCACAATTATTGATCAATTTTTCTCTAAAACTAAAAAAATGTCTCATACCACCATGTCTAACAAAAATATAAAGATAATTTTCACTTTTGGTATAGCTGTTGCGTCTTCTGTGCTTGCTTTTGCCAGTACTACTAACGTTGCCCAAGGACAAACAAATTATCGCCTCAAAACCATGTTTACGGGCAGTGATAAATGTTTAGATATCATTAATGATGCTAACGACAATAAACCGATTATGGCTGACTGTGGTAATTATTCAGGACAATATTGGCAAATAGTAGCAACAAACAAGTCTGGATATTATCGCCTCAAAACCCTATTTACGGGCAGTGATAAATGTTTAGATATCATTAATGATTCTAACGACAATAAACCGATTATGGCTAACTGTGGTAATTATTCAGGACAATTTTGGAAAATAGAAGCAACAAACAAGTCTGGATATTATCGCCTCAGAACCCTGTTTACAGGCAGTGATAAATGTTTAGATATCATTAATGATTCCCAAGACAATAAACCAATTATGGCTAACTGTGGTAATTATTCAGGACAATTTTGGCAAATACCTAATTTTTAACTAACTGTTTGAGCTAGAAATTATCCTTTCGGTCAGGGCTGTTTCATTGTCCGGTAGAGTGATTGACAAAAATGGTGATCGCTGTTAGTTAAAATGCCAGCGGTCACTTTATTACGTCGATGAAGAGCATCGCTTTTGTTAATGATCGGTTGAGTATTAGGCACAACAACCAGAGGCGCTGTTGTGCCTAATACTCAAAGGGGGGCAGATAGAGAGCAGAAAGATGACCCTCCCAGGCCGTGTTGTTGATTTTGCAGAAGCGCGCTAAACAGGCTGGGGTGGAGTCTTTTTCTCCCCATGATTATTGATATTGTTACCGTCCAAAAGTTAGCTGGCTATGCTTCCCCTGTGACTACCGCTAAGTATGATAGCCGGGGTGAGGAGGTTAAGCATAGGGCGATGCAGAAATTGGGGTTTTGAGGGGTTAACACTTAGATTCAGCGACGCAATAAAGCAAACATTACTTTTATTGATTGTCGTTAATAAGCCGTAAGCAAGTTTTCAAAGGAGAGTGATCCCCAAACTTCTTCCCATCAGAAATCCTCGTGACATAATACCTATCAAAAAAGTTATCACCAATACAAATTAAGTCATCAGTTGCACCATTCAATATTCGTTTACAAGTTTTTAAAGGAGAGTGATCTCCAAACTTCTTTCCATCAGAAATCCTCGTCACATAATACCTATCAAAAAAATTATCACCAGTACAAATAAATTTCGGTTTTGAAGGTGTATTGGGTTTGGAAGGTGTATATGGATTACTAATGTTGTGGCAAATTGAGTTATTGATAATCGCCTGAGTATTAACTGTTTCTAAGCTGCCATCCAAACAGATTACATTGAAGGTATTATTTTCATTTTGGTGTAGATACCTAACATTTTTAATACCCGCCAAAACCGATGTGGGCATAAGCAAAGTAACAAAAAAAGAACACAAAATAGTTATTTTATTCATATTTTTTGACTCTTAATCTAGATTTAAGTCATTTATTCAAATCATATTATATCAAATCCGGTTTGATAGCACCCTTATGGGTACCTTTTTAAATCTGGATAAAAACTGGGCATCACCGGGGGAACTTGGGACAGTCAGCAGTAAAGATAAAAAACTGGGGCTCCTGGTAAGTTTGGATAACGATATCCCACGACACATTCATCCAGATAAAGTACAGAAAACTGACTTACCCAAGGCGAACCCTACTCCAGTACCAAAAAGTAACGAACCCGCAAAGGCTCCTGCTCCAGCACTAAAGGGTATTGAAAGCGAACCCGCTCAGGCTCCTACTCCACCAAAGAGCAAACAAGAAGTAGAACAGGTCGCTGCACCAGTACATAATAGAAAGGATTCACAAGTACTCCCTGATGTTCCCTCTGATACTAAATCCGGTTGACATACCTACCTTATTCGGGTGCATCTCATTTTTGCCGTTTGACCAGATGGTGCGTTACGGGACGGATTTTCCTAACACTGGCTACCAATACAATAATGGCTCCCCCGTCCCTAACGCACCCTGTCTTGATGCAAAGCGCGAGTGGGGGGAACCACGGCAGTCGCTCATGGGGGGGACCCCCAAGACCGCGCTGCCTCCCCAAGACCGCGCTGCATCGCTACGAACATTTACAAAAGTGAGATGCACCCCCTTATTCGTATAGGGTATATGCTTGTGTTTAAGCAGGATTTAGCCACTTTAATAAAGCTACTTTCACAACCGGATTTAGTATGAGGTACCTCACAACCCAGCACCAGCGGAACTTGATAGAAAGGACTCATAAGTACCTCCTGATGTTCCCCCTGATGTACCTCGCAACCCAGCACCAGTACTTGATGAAAGTGAAGAGTTTTTCACTATTGAACTCTCGCCTGAATCAGAGACAAACATATACATATAACATATTGCTACAGTCGTGGTCAATAATGCTGAGCATTTTGCTAAGCATTTTAATCTCAACAAATTAAACTACCATCAGCAGAAAATATTTTCCAGTACTAGGGGAACATTTTTTTGATAATTCCTTCAGGTATAAAGTCCCGTTAATAGATAGTTTTGAGGCGTCTAATTAATCAGCCGCCAAAAGATGCTTGCGTTGTTTAACATGAAAACAATCACTATTTTTGCATTGAAAATTTTCAGGTTATTGTCAAACATTTCTGTTTCATCTCAACAAATTAAACTACCATCATCAGAAAATATTTTCCAGTACTAGGGGAACATTATTTTTGATATGTTTTCAGGTATAAAGTCCCGTTAATAGATAGTTTTGAGGCGTCTAATTAATCAGCCGATCAAAGAGGATTGCTTATGTTTAACATGAAAACAATCACTATTTCTGCATTAACCATTCTCAGTTTATTGTCAAACAGTTCTGTTTCATCTCAACAAATTAAATTACCATCAGCAGAAAATGATTTTCTGGTACTAGAAAAATCTCCACCCAATAATCAGGTTGAATCTGCAGGTCAAACCCAAATGGTTCTTGGCCGCAAGATACAAAATCCTTATTCCGTGGCAAATATGCAAAAGGCCTTCAACCTGTACAGCCGCAGCATGAAAACTGCTGCTCCATCGGTTCGGGCAACTCACCAATATATCAAAATCACCCCCAGCAATGAAAGCCACTTGCAGCTGCTGGATAAGCTGGATGCTGAAGGTGTCTTGAGTTTGCACGACTATCCACTTGATTATGAAATCACTACAGAAGGTGATTACTATGTCATGCCAGCCAATGAAAAAGACCTATATCACCCGATCTACACTGTCATTCCGGTGGGCTATAAATTTCCAGCGTCATTGCCCTACCGCATCATTGAAAATGTATATCAACCGAAAGAAACTGAATCCGATGTAGAATCAGTGGCTTTAGCTTTGGCAGATCAGGACACAGAACTGGATTGTCCCAGCTCAATGAAATGTAATGACCCCAATGTGTTACTGGAAATGTTTAAAAACCCGACGCAAAAAAGCCTTTTCGGTGGTCGCAGATATCGACCACATGGGTATGTCAAAGTCAAAAATACCGAAACGGGCCAATGGGAGCCATTGAAAAGAGCGAAAATTAGCATCGGTCGAGGCATCTGGTGGCGCTATACCTACACAGATAATAACGGTCATTTCACCGCACCGAAAAAATAC
>NZ_JAAHHM010000186.1:0-10385 GCF_010692445.1 Moorena sp. SIO3E8
CTATCAGCTATCAGCTATCAGCTATCAGCTATCAGCTATCAGCTATCAGCTATCAGCTATCAGCTATCAGCTATCAGCTATCAGCTATCAGCTATCAGCTATCAGCTATCAGCTATCAGCTATCAGCCAAGGGCTGATAGCTGACGGCTGAATCCTTATGTCTAGGCTTAATAACAATTAACTATACAAAGTTTATTGTTGGTATTTAATTATAATGATGCAGATGTCAATTACCTATTGATGCTATTGACCAAAACCAATCAATCCCTCCCCTGATCAACCCATAAGTTACCCATAAGTTAGATCCCTTCCCTGATTACGAGTTTGGTTGGTGTAGTGATAGGGTGGATAGTATTCCCAGCAGTCTGATGATGGTAAGATTTGATCAAGGGGGGTGTTTGATCAATCGCGAAAATGCCAAGCACGCCAATAAAGGAAGTAAACAAGGGAGGCGGATTGTTTTAACCAATTAATATTACAAGTAAGTAATATGATAATTTCGGCACTTCGCTAAATTTAGTAACTGACTAATAATTATGACCTGTGACTATCTTGCTTGATAACTTCAAATTTATCAAGTTAACTGTCCTAAGGTGGTGGGATTAATTAGCAATTAAATAGCGATTAAGTAGGGATTAAATAAGTTATGATTAATTGAGGTGATTGGTGTAGGTTATTGGTTTAGTGGGAGCATCTAATCGTGAAAGCTGTTGGGTGGCATAGTAACTGGTTGTGGAAAATTTTTTCTCTAGTTGGAGAAATTTATTTAGGTATAGCCATACTAAATACCGTCCATGTCGCTAAGGCTGAATCTATTATACCAGCCGCAGATGGGACGGGCACTAGTATTACAATTGATGGTAAGGATTTGACGATTGACGGGGGTACAGTTTCCGGAGATAGCGCCAATTTATTCCATAGTTTTGAAACATTTGGTCTGACGGCAGAACAGACAGTTACGTTTCTGTCTAATCCCCAAATTCGTAATATTGTGGGTCGGGTGATTGGAGGTGAAGCGTCAATTGTTGACGGGTTAATTCGGGTAGTTGGAGGTAACTCAAATTTATTTTTAATGAATCCAGCAGGATGGGTGTTTGGGGCTAATGCTCGGTTGAATATCCCAGCTGATTTAACGGTAACAACAGCCAATCGGATTGGGTTTGGTCAAGACAATTGGTTGACTAGCTTTGGGTCAAATGACTATCAAACTTTAATCGGTAATCCGAAGACTTTGGCCTTTGACTCGAATCAAGCAGGGAGTATTATTAATGCTGGTAAGCTGGAAGTACTAGAGGGGAATAATTTAACCGTAATCGGCGGTAGTGTGATTACTACTGGAAACGTAAGTGCTCCCAACGGAACGGTTACTCTGGCTGCTGTAGATGGTGCTAATTTAGTTAGGATTAGCCAACCAGGACACCTATTAAGTATAGAAATTGAATTACCAACGGAGGCTGATGGGGAGCAGCTACCATTTACACCTCAGGATTTACCAACCTTGTTGACCGGGGGAGTTGAAGGGTTACAGACACCGATTGTGGTGAAGCCAGATGGGAAAGTAGAGCTTGCGGATTCTGGTTTACCAATAGAAAGGGGTGATGTGGTGGCTCGGGAGGTAAACGCTAAGACTGCTACACTCTCAGCTGCTAATAATCTGACTTTAGTCGAAAGCCAGCTATTTACTACTGGGGATTTGAATCTGTTGGCTGGCAATACAGTGCGATCGCATGATACTCTAGCGCGCCCCTTTATTGCTGAAGCCCTCGGCAATTTATCCATCCAGGGGAATCAAGCCATCGAGATTTCAACCTTCAATAATCAGGCTAGCGGTTTCTTCTCTGGTGGAAACATGGTACTGCGTTCCGCTAATCCCATACAAGGAAGTACTCGCTATCAAACAGGGGCTAGTTTTCGGATCGAGCAATTAGATGGTAGTCCAGGGAATTGGATTAGTCCTGATGATTCCATCATTCTAGCAAATGGTGATGTCAGTCTAGGCAACTACCAAGGCGCTTCCTTACATATTTTAGCAGGGGGTAGTGTTACCTTAGGCGAGATTGCGATTAATCCTAGTGATGACCCTAATCCTAAGATTAGTCCCACCAACTCCGATCCTTTTCTGGCTAATCTCGCTAATGTCACTGTCTCTGACCAAAGCAATTTGGTGATTGATGGTGCTAATCAGCCCACCTTAGATATTAGAGCTGGGATTGATTGGACACAACTAGGAGGAATTCCAGGAAACACCTCAGGTAATCTTGTTCCTGATTTTAGTAATACTGTTATCAGTAATTTCACCAGTGCAGATATCAAAGTTAGCGATATTACCGTAGCTCGGGATGGATTGGTCAGGTTAACCAATCAGTATCTGCCTAATACTGCATTAACCACTGGTGCAATTCAAGTTGACACCATTAAGACCGGTGGTTTAAGTAATAGTAATCATAATCCTAATTCCCCACAAATCCTGATTGACTCTCGCAGCACTATCGAAGTCACTAACAATAATCGCTTAGATACTTCCAGCAATAATACTGGTAGCGGAGGGGATATTACCCTAATTGCTGATGGCAATAGTAAATTACCTACAAATCAACCTACTATTCAAATTCCTAGCATCGATTCATTGGGTGGGGAGAGTGCTGGTAATGTTACTTTAATTACCAGAGGTGGTGATACCTTCATCAATAGTGGGGGTAGCGGTATCAATGCTGATTCCGCATCGGGCAATGGGGGAGCGATCGCAATCACAGCTACTAACGGTAACATTACTATCAAAAATCCCATCAACAGCCCCAGCACTCTAGTTATTGATACCGATGGTCAAGTCAGTCTCGGCAATCCCGACCAACCCTTACAAGTCAGTAAAATTAAAGATGTTTTGATTACCGCTGGCGGGATTGAAGTGATTTCCCAGTTGATGGCTGAAAGCATCACTATCCAACCAAAAGACCCTCATACTACTTTGGGCATAGGGAAAGATGCTGGTGGCACCTTCCAAATCACCACAGCGAATTTGCTCAATAATCTCGCTCTAGGCACTTCCGGTACCTTAACCATTGGCAATCCTGAATTTACCGGTGATGTAAGAATCCGCAACTTTGACCTGAGTCAGGCCAATCTCAATGTTATTGTCAGAGGCGGGGATATTCACTTTCTCAGCAGTGACACCAATCCTGCTGTCCAACTCGCTAATAATCAGACAGCTCAATTTATCTCTGCTGGTACCATCTTTGATAATCTGGGGACTGAAGTAACCATTGATGGGGAACAAGGGGCAGTTTTATTCGATGCTGAAAATGGATTTAGCTACGCCGATGCTAATGGTATAGATGTTCAAGTCAAAAATATTGCTGCTATTACCCGCAACAGTGGCGATATTATCCTTAACCTCCAACACCCCAATGCTGTGATTACTACCGTGGCTGGTGTGAATGGGATTAGCGCTGCTAATAATGGCAACATTAGTCTCGGACAAGATATACCTGGTGCTATCACTATTGATCAACTCATCCGTGCTCAGGGTTCAGGCAATATCTCCATTGGGGAATTCAACACTACTCAAATCAATCTCAACAGCATAGTTACCTCTGACAGTGGTAACATTAGCTTCCTCAAACCCCTTAATCTTGGTAATACTAGTGCTAATATTAGCGCTATCATCAGCAGCACTACCGGTAACATCACTTTTGATGGCACTGTTGACGGTAATCAAGACCTGAGTGTTAATGCTGGCACTGGCACCATTGAGTTGAATCAGGCAGTGGGCAGCACCATTCCCCTAGGAGATATTACCCTAACTGCTGATGAAATTAACTTTAACGAGATAGTGCAAGGGAATGCCACCATTACATTACAACCGTTCAGCGCTGATCAAGCGATCGCAATTGGTGGCAGTGATACCGGCAACTTATCAACCTTAGCACTAACTTCCCAAGAAATCAACCTCTTGCAGGATGGCTTTACTGCTATCACTATCGGTAATCCTAACAGTAGCGCTAACATCACCATTGCTGAAACTGGGGTCACTTTCCAAGACCCAGTAACCATTCAATCCCCAGCCGGGTCAGGTGCCATCATTGGCAATGGCACAATTCAAGGCATAGACGATGCTTCGATTACTCTAGAGGCCAATCAAAGCATTGCAGTTGGGAACATTATCACCAATGGCTCCGATATTAAGCTTACCGCTAGCAATGGAGAGGTATTCACAGACAACCTCCACACCTCTGGTATTAGTGGTGGTAATCTTCTTATCGATGCCTCCACTACCATCAAGACTGGCGTAATTAATACTAGCGGTAGTGTTGGGGATGGCGGAAATGTGCTAATCGACCCGATTGGGGATGTGGAAGTTAGTGCGATTAATGCTCAAGGGGGAGAAAACGGTAGTGGTGGTGATGTGGATATTACCGCTGGTCGATTTTTCCGAGCTACCGATACTTTTAGCGATCGCAATCAGACCACAGCTAGTATTTCCACTAGCGGCGGAGTGGCAGGAGGGTCGGTCATCATCCGACATAATGGCGGAGCTAGTTTCATACCCTTTACTGTCGGGGATGCTACCCTCAATGGTACCGCTGGAGCCATTACCACTGGCATCGACAATTCGATTTTGCCAACGCAACGGTTTCTGGAGTCCTATACTCAGGGGAATTTTCCCAGTCAGATTCAACTGATTACTCAGCTAATTACTCAGTCATCTCCTAATACTAGTAATAATACTAGTAATACTGAAGTAACCAATATTGAGCCAGATTTACCTGAGTTACCACAGGAAATACTCCCACCAGTGATGATAGAAGAAACTGAAGCATTGTCCAAAGAAATGCTAGTCTATCAACTAGAGGATTATTTTACCAGTCAAGTCACCGGTCAAGTCACCAGTCAAGCCACCGAAGCCACCGGTCAAGGGGAGTCATCTGTTCCTGAAATTAAAACAGCAAAAGACATTCAAACAGAACTCAAGGAAATTGAAAACGTTACCGATGCTAGACCAGCACTGATCTATGTCTTTTTTCGGAATTCTGGAAATTTACCAGGACGAGACGTTGTCTTGAAAACCGAATTCCTCAACATCAATCCCAATGTAATTGTAGAGCCAAAGCCTAATGCTCCGTTGGAACTGGTATTGGTAACTAGCCAAGGCAACATGATCTACAAACGGATTGCTAATACCAGCCGGGAGCAAGTGTTAGCCTTAGCTGAATCATTCCGGGATAGTGTAGCATCTCCCAGAGCAGGGGTGTTTCGACCAGAAGACTTAGCTAAATCCCAACAACTCTATCAATTACTGATTAAACCCCTCCAGAAGACATTAGATGAACAAAACATCAATAACTTGGTGTTTGTGATGGATAAAAGCTTGCAGTCTCTCCCCTTAGCAGCACTCCATGATGGCAAAAGCTTTATTGTAGAAAAATACAGTGTTGGTTTAGTCCCTAGTTTGAGCTTGACCGATACCCACTATACCGATGTCAGAAATGCGCCAGTGCTGGCGATGGGTACAGCAAAATTTGACCAGCATCGAGACTTACCCTATGTGCCCAAACTAATCCAGCATCTTGTGGATACTTGGTCAGCTAAAGCCCTAGAAAACGACAACTTTACCGTGGCTAATCTTCAGGATGAAATTAATCATAAATCCTTTAATATCCTTCATTTAGGAACCCATGGTAAATTTCGGTCTAATGCTAGTGATTCCTACATTCAGTTCGGGAAAAAACGGTTAGGATTAGGAAAATTTGAAACCCTAGGATTAGAGCAACCACCGGTAAATTTATTGGTTTTAAGTGCTTGTGATACCGCCCTTGGCAATGAACAGTATGAATTAGGATTTGCTGGATTTGCCTATCAAGCCAAAGTGCAATCGGTTTTAGCTAGTTTGTTAGCAGTGCCTCAAAATGGAACGTTTAAACTCCTGAAGTCATTTTATGACCATTTAAATATAGTTCCTAGAAAAGCAGAAGCCTTAAGACTAGCTCAAGTCGAGATGCTTAAGGATAACAGTAATAAGAAACTATCCCATCCTTACTATTGGGCATGGTTTACTATTGTGGGGAATCCTTGGTAATGGGAGTAGGGAGTAGGGAGTAGGGAGTAGGGAGTAGGGAGTAGGGAGTAGGGAATCGGGAATCGGGAATCGGGAATCGGGAATCGGGAATCGGGAATCGGGAATCGGGAATCGGGAATCGGGAATCGGGAATCGGGAGTCGAGAATAGTTGAAGAAGCGATCGCACAAGTGGCGTAGGGTGCGTTAGGGACGGGCTCGCGCGGATTTTCCGTGTCTTGGCCAGGGTTGAGATAGCCGGTCCCGTAACGCACCACCCACGGGCTCGCGCGGATTTTCCGTGTCTTGGCCAGGGTTGAGACAGCCGATTCGAAAACTTTAACAGGCAAGATGCCTGTTCCACGCCTGATGCCTGTTCCACGCCTGATGCCCGTTCCACGCCTGATGCCGATTCCGCCCACTGGGTCAAATAGCAAAGAATATCTAAACGCAGCGTTCGCGTTCGCGCAGCCTGGGCTTTGCCGAAAGCGTGGCCATTCGAGTAGCGTGGCCTTTTGGCCAAGGTCAATCGCATTTATCCTCCCCACTCTTCTCGATTCCCGATTCCCGATTCCCGATTCCCGATTCCCTCGGTGCGCTTTCCGTAGGCGAATTAAATTCGCCACGGGTCGCACCGCTCCCTACTCCCTACTCCCTACTCCCTACAGCTGAGGTAGCAGTTAAGGCACCAACAGCTAATAGACCTAATAGAGTGGTTGGTTCTGGAACGGTAGCTGGGGCTCCGTCATAAAACACGGTAATGTCAAACATCACATTTTGATCAGCTTCTCGAAAAGCAAGAACTGCCTCACCAGGAGCAACACTTCCTGAGGTTAGCAACAGTTTTTTCATATCCTTAGAGAAGATGAGTTCGCTGAAAATATCAGAAATACTTTCCTTACTCCAGGCTGCATCTTCTTCAGCAGGAATTGTGTAGAGGATACTGGTTAAGGTCTTGTCGATGTTATTTTCAATTACTACTCTACGCCCAACATCTGTGGTAATGGAATCCCCAGTTTCACAAAAAGGAAGACAAAGTTGGGCAGTAGGTTCCTCACCAACGGGGGGCTTAACAACTACATTTTTAACTAGTGTAATTGCCTGGGCTGCACTAGACATTGCCACAGTCATCAATGCTGCTGATGCTGTAGTCATAGCTAATTTTTGAGCCATCCCTTTGGTGACAGCTAATGATGATGATAATTCAGCCATCTAAATCCCTGATTAATTTTCCTAGGTCATACTACCAAACAATCTGGACATTTTTTATAAATTTTTGATAAACTTATCATGAAGCTTATCTTCAAGATTGTGAAGGCTTTTAATAATTGAGCTTGTAGGAATTCAGCTCAGAAGCGAACGCGCCCCGCGTGACCATTCGCGTAGCGTGGCCTTTTGGCCAAGGTCAATCCCATTCATCTCGCCCCGACTCCCGACTCCCGATTCCCTACTCCCTACTCCCTACTCCCTACTCCCTACTCCCTACTCCCTACTCCCTACTTATGGATACAAACGCCGCTGAATTACAAGAAAAAATTCGCCAACAATTTGATTTTGGCCCCTATCCCAGAATTCCCATCGACCGCTCCCCAAAAAAGCAGCTAAGCCTACTTTATTTTCATAATTTAGTCACCCCCTATTATTTAAGGAATCACCAAGTCATTAATCCAGACCAGAAAGTCATCTTAGATGCTGGCTGTGGCACGGGATACGGCACATTAACCTTAGCAGAAGCAAATCCTGGAGCCAAAATTATTGGGATTGATATCTCGGAGCAGTCTCTGGATTTAGCCCGTAAACGATTAAGCCATTATGGGTTTGAAGAAGCAGAATTTCATCAGCTCTCCGTTTATGAATTACCTAACGCTGGTTGGGAATTTGATTATATTAATTGCGACGAGCTACTTTATTTATTTCCTGATCCAGCCGTTGCCCTGAAAGCCATGAAAGCGGTTTTGAAGCCTGAGGGAATTATTCGCAGCAATCTACACAGTAAACATCAGCGTCATTTGTATTTTCGAGCCCAAGAAGTCTTCCATGTGATGGGATTATTTGATGAAAATCCCGAAGATATGGAAATTGAAATTGCTTTAGATACGATGAAAGCTTTAAAAAATAATGTTGAACTAAAAGCTAGAACATGGGATACTAAATAGGGTGCATCTCAGTTTTGCAATTAGGCAAAAATTCGGGAGAAAATTCCCACACTCCCCACACTCCCCACACTCCCCACACTCCCCACACTCCCCACACTCCCCACACTCCCCACACTTCTGAGACTTGCGATCTTTTTTACAAATATGAGATGCACCCTACTAAATATGAGGGAGAAGACGGAAAAGAGAGAGTTTTAATGAACTATCTTTTCCAAGGGGATAAAGGCTACACCATTCCTGATTTATTCGCTGGCTTAAGAGAGGCTAATCTAGAATTTATCAGTATGGTCCATTGGCGACAATGGGATTTAATGAGTCTATTCAAAGAACCAGATAATTTGCCAGTGTTTTTAGCGATGAGCTTGCCAGATATTTCTGTGGAAGACCGACTGCATTTGTTTGAGCTATTACATCCTGTTCATCGGCTCCTGGATTTCTGGTGTGGACACCCGGACCAAGGCCAATCCTTTACCCCAATTTCCGAGTGGACACTGTCCGATTGGCAGAAGGCTAAGGTACATCTCCATCCTCAGCTGAACATACTAGACGTGAAACAAGACATGCTCAAAGCCATCACTGAATTACAGCCTTTTGAAATCAGTAGGTATCTGCCAGTGAGTGGAGTTCAATCTCTGGTAGACAGTGCAGTTGCCTCTTGTCTATTACCCCTATTCGATTCCCCTCAGTCGATGCCATCTTTAGTAAAGCGATGGCAGAGATTGCGCCCAGTAGATCCGGTAACACTGGAGTCAATATCTGAGGATAAGGCGTTTGATACGCTTAAAGAGGCATTGATGGGATTGGAGAATTATGGATACGTGTTGGTTGAAGGTTAGGAGGTTGAAGGTTGAAGGTTGAAGGTTGAAGGTTGGCAGGTTGAAGGTTGGTAGGTTGGTAGGTTGGTAGGTTGAAGGTTGAAGGTTGGTAGGTTAGTAGGTTGTTCGCGTAGCGTGACCAAAGGCCAAGGTTGAATTATGGGGTTGCTGAATCTTCCCATCAATAGGAGCTTGTAGGGTGGGCAAAAACACCATTATGCTCTGGAGTAGTTCTAGATCACAGAATTTTGCCCACCATTACCGGTTGATTTGACACTCCCCGGCCTGTTCGCGTAGCGCCGGCTTTGCCGAAAGGCGCGGGGATTCTTAGTTCTACGACACGCCTTTAAATTAGTTATCCGTCAAAGGCAGTACTTAAACCAAATACCCGTTTAAAAACTAAGTATTGAGCCTAATTTAACTAAACGAGCGTGGGCTTATCTCCCTAAGCGTTGGGTTTCCCCAGTTCCCGTGTGCCGGAGACGAAACCTTATCAGAGGGTCGCCTTTATGGTTAGTCGGCTATGGGTAAAAGGGTTAAAACTTATTGAATAAGGCTCCACTCTTCTTACGGTAACTTCTAACCCCACGGTACGTTTAGTCTTAAAAGGTTATTTACTGGTGTTTCGGTATCCGTTAAGATCCATGCGTTTTGGGGAGGTATGCGCGCTCCTCGTGTACTAGTATCGCAAAACGCTCGTTATTTTAAATTGGCAGTACCGACGAATCCTACCTGTGCGCTTTCTACATGTTTATTATATCACATTTTAATCAAAAGCCGTCCTAGAAGGACGGGGCTTGAGACCCAAAATTTCGGTCAGATATATAGCGCTACCCGCAAGGCAGCTATGCTGAGGGCAGAAGGCAGAAGTTGACTCTAACAAGGTTTTAGAGGTAAGAGTTGTCCTAACCTTAGTGCGTACTGCTATATGTACCCATTGCCATCGCCATCCTGATTCAAACCTCACCGATTCATCCGTTGCTGGTGGGCAGTGCTTACTGAGACTATGGCTTGCTGATTTGATCTTGCTGATGCACTGCCCACCCTACATCTACATCTACATCTACATCTACATCTACATCTACATCTACATCTACATCTACATCTACATCTACATCTACATCTACATCTACTCCCGATTCCCGATTCCCGATTCCCGATTCCCGATTCCCGATTCCCGATTCCCGATTCCCGATTCCCGATTCCCGATTCCCGATTCCCGACTCCCGATTAGTTCCGGCGGCGTCGGGGCCTGGTAATCCGGGCCCACGGCGCATCCTGTTAACAAGAGCAGAGCCCCAGTCATGGTAATGACTTTAAGCATGGCTACCTCCTGGCAATGCATCTTCGCTACCACCGTCATC
>NZ_JAAHHM010000187.1:0-10237 GCF_010692445.1 Moorena sp. SIO3E8
GAGTGTATTAATTTAGTACGGGAATTAATGAGACGTGGGTCGTAATAAACGGAAGTATTATTTACGAGGAATGAGAGCTAAATCGCTTGCCCTGTCTGCTTTATAACTATTTTCGTCGCCCCCCCAGACTAAAAGGTCTAGCTTGATATTATGCTGGCAATATATATTAATTATTTAAAACAATACTCACCCTTTATATAAGCGACACAACTATTATACCAGTTTTCTTTCCGTCAAATTTTAAGGTCAGCTAAAATTTTCGGGTCATTCAAACGCTTTTCAGAGCTAGTTTCTGCCGATTAGATGCGTTTGCCCTGGATGCCGAAAAAAGTAAGAGAATTAAAACAAATGTTGCACCAAAGCAGAATTTACCCTCTTGCCTAAGCGAGGAAAAGGTAGTCATTATTACTGGGTGCATCCACTGATAACAAATGCTGTAGTCCTGTCTGGTAAAGATAGTAACGATCTCTTGATGCAATAGCGAGTGGGGGAAACCACGGCAGTCGCTCATGGTTAGAAGTTACCGTAAGACAGTTGAGCCTTAATCAATAAGTTTTACCCCTTTTCTGCATAGCCGACCAACCATAAAGGCTCAACGTAATCAGGTTTCGTCTCCGGGGGGAACCCCCAAGACCGCGCTGCCTCCCCAAGACCGCGCTGCATCGCTGCCAAACCTTATCAAGAAAAAGATGTGATAGCAGTACTTAAACAAGGGTCGCAGTTAGAACAGGGGGATGAATCATGAAATATAGTATTTTAATTCAATGGTCAGAAGAAGATAACTCTTATGTTGCTAGTTTACCGGAATGGGGTCAATAGGCTCGGACACATGGTGAAACCTATGAGGAAGCTCTTGAGAATGCTAAGGAAGTTTTAGAGGATTTGGTGTACGCCTATAGGCAAGTTAATAAAGAGTTACCAATTCCACAGATATTACAATTAGCCTAGAAGATGGAAGCGTTCGCTTTTAGCGGAAGCTGAGGCCTTTGGCCACGCTTCGCGAACGCTTCATCGCATCTACCAATGCTTTACAGATAGACTAAAAAAAAGTAGTTATTGTCTGGTGGGCAGTGGCTGATCATAGATTCACCTTCGCTGGCCAATTTCTTTGGTAGCCACTGGGTGCATCTCACTTTTGCAATTAGGTAAAAATTCGGGCAAAAATTCCCACACTTCCCACACTTCCAACTGAGTGCATGGGATGTTTTGTAAGACTCAAATTGAGAATTGTCCGTTGAGGTAAGCGCACCGATGCTTGAGTACTTGAGGGACGTTGCTTTCGTCCCACTGAGCCCCTGAGATTTTGATGCGCCGACCAACCTGCTTTACCGTCGATTCGTTCGCGTAGCGGCTCCAAAGGAGCATCGATCCTGACCCTATGGAAATGCCTTCGGCTTGGTAATAGCCGTAGTTAACAATACGGTGGCGATGCTTGTTGAGGTAGATAATAAAGTTCTTGACACGTTCATGTTGCCAATCTTTGAACTGTTCAATCGCGCCATCGACATCCCCAAACCACAAACAAGTTTCAACTGCATCTAGCCGCTGCTGTGACCCACCTACCTTGCCCAGATTCTCGATTAAGTGATACCAGTCTAGAATTTCACATCGTTGTGAGGTAGTTCCAATCTCTGCAAAGATATTCCAGATGCCGTCATGACCATCACCCAAGCAGATCAGTGGTGTGGCTAGAGGCTGTTGGTTGACCCAACTGACCAAATTTACGTTCTCGCAGAAGAATGCACCTACACTGTGCTCATGCAAATTCACTGCTTTGTAATCACGCCACTGGCAAGGCTCACCAATAGCCGTGCGTAACCGAACTTTGCCGCCATCTACGCTCATTTCTTCAACAGTCTGTTCGAGTTCGGGCAACTCAAAGTCTTGCCGATGTACCAGGCGTTGCTGAGTGCTATGGGAAACCGACATTCCTGTCAACACCTTGATATCTTCAGCGCTATTGTTGTAGGAGGCGTTGGCACTCAGCAACAGACAGCACTTCTCCAAATACGGACTCCACCTTGTGTAGGGCTTGACCATTAGCACATGAGCTTGTTTCTCGCTCAAACTCAATTTCCCAAGGATGCTGTTGAGGGTACGTTTTCGTCCGGCACGGGTGCCGCTGCTGGTTTGGATAAAAAATTTCC
This sequence comes from Moorena sp. SIO3E8, assembly GCF_010692445.1. Lineage (NCBI taxonomy): Bacteria > Bacillati > Cyanobacteriota > Cyanophyceae > Coleofasciculales > Coleofasciculaceae > Moorena > Moorena sp. SIO3E8. The sequence continues at coordinate 2,148 of NZ_JAAHHM010000187.1, forward strand.
TATCTCTGGACTGACATGCTCGAGAATATGACCACGAACTACTTCTTCTATCCCGGACAAGGTTTGAACCTGCTCAGGGTCGGTTTCTACGCACACGTAAAGCAGCAATTGCTCGGGCGTGGGCTTTGATTTGGGCATGTTTGTCAGCATCCATTAGCAGCACTCATTTGATCATAGGTCAACCAATTAAAGCTTACCTCAGATTGGTCAACACCCAACTTAAGTATTTATGCTTAATGCCAAATCGGGATGCACTCGTAGCCACTGCCCACCCTACGATTCTCTTGCCCCTCTTGCCTTTTGCCTCTTGCATGCATGCCTTTTTCGGAAATCGATGACTTTACAACCCAGATTCTACTGCTCATGAAACCATACACATCCTATGAAACTGACTACTATCAATGGATACAGGAAACCGTAGAAAATCTCCGAAATCGTAATTTTAGTGAAGTGGACTGGAAAAATTTAATTGAAGAAATTGAAAGCATGGGTAAAAGTGAAAAGCGAGCATTATTGAGTCTTTTAACCCGTCTTTTAGAACACCTGCTGAAACTGGCTTATTGGAAATATGAACAAGAACGAACTAGGAATCATTGGGCGGCTGAAGTTGTAAACTTTCGCGCTCAAATTAAAACTATTATTGAGGATAGTCCTAGCCTTTGTACTCAACTGGAAACTTTCTACAAAAAAGCTTATCCTAGTGCGGTAAAATCTGTTTCTCAACTGTTTACACTTCCTCCAGAAGCGGAAATTGATCTTACACAAGCTTTGGATGATGATTGGTTTCCATAACGGTTTGCGAGTTGTTTAAGTACATAGTTATTTTTTAGGAAACAGCGGATCTGGGAACAGCGGATCTGGGAATAGGGAACAGGGAACAGTCAATAGAGCAATTGGCATCCAAAATAAGTTAATTATTATTACAAATTAATAATTGTAATTTATCTTTTTTGCGACATTATCATAATTAACTTATCGGCAAATTGCTATAGCGGTTTATAACCTAATGAGGTACACATAATTTTTCCCCTGTTCCCGATTCTCGATTACCGATTACCGATTACCGATTACCGATTCCCGATTCCCGATTTAATTACTGTTCCCTGTTCCCTATTCCCTGTTCCATAAAATCCAAGAATTTGTACCTCACCAAATTGCCAACCGCTATATCCTAGGTTGACATCTTAAATACAAAGGCTAGAATTTATTCAGAATAATTTATTCTGGGTAAAAATAATGAAAACCAAAAAACTCACTCCCCTTCAAGCTGCTCCTGTTCAGCGTGAAACTGTGACGAATGCTTCAACAGCAGATGCTAATGCGATCGCACCGGCTCGTGCAGGCGGCGGCAGGGGGATCCCGATGGGTGCTCCTTTTGCGGGCGACGACGCTGAGTAGTTGTGTGACGGGCTAGCCCTGATTTTCTGAGAATTGTAACCGGCAAGATGCCGGTTCCACATTCGATGCCTGTTCCATGTTCGATTCCCATTCCATGGCAGGAAACGGGCAAGATGCCCGTTCCACATTCGATTCCCATTCTACATTCGATGCCTGTTTCATGGCATTTGGGAACAGGCAAGATGTCTGTTCCACATTCGATTCCCATTATACCCACTGGGTCAAACAGCTTTAATCAGATGCATCCTGAAGTAGAGAGCGATCGCATCTGAAGCAAGCTTTACAGATAGAGTAAAAAATAGAGTAAAAAAATACTTTCGCGCCCCTTGGTGGGCAGTGGCTAATGAGCTCTTCACCAACCTTGCCAATTTCGGTAGTTTGCCACTGCCCACCCTACGATTCTTTACAGATAGAGTAAAAAATAGAGTAAAAAAATACTTTCGCGCCCCTTGGTGGGCAGTGGCTAATGAGCTCTTCACCAACCTTGCCAATTTCGGTAGTTTGCCACTGCCCACCCTACGATTCGGCACTTCTTGCAATTAGTTTCTGTCTGGTGGGCAGTCGCTGATCATCGCTTCACGGGTGCTGGCCAATTTCAGACAACAGCCACTGCCCACCCTACGATTATCCCGATTCCCGATTCTAAATTCTAAATTCTAGTGCGACTCGTTGACTATAAACCTTACCCTACAAGGGTTTTGGGGGATTAGTCGCAAGGTAATTAGAACCTTGACAACTTGATAACCATGTTGGTGAAATACCAACCCTCGTGAAATCCGAGTGACAGCTCTACCCCTACTCACGGAGAACTAACAAGCTAAGCGGGTAAAGCGGGGTCGAACAGTGAAGCTCTACCAGCCTAAGGTAGGGTTAGTAACAGGCAAATGGATTCATGGGTACGAGAGGAAGATACGTTTGAACCATCGTTAAGAATACGTAGTGAAATAAGGCTGAAACACTACAGACAAACATGTCAATGGAATACACAGGATTACAAGATTTAGTTTTCTTGTAATGATTTCCCTCATTCCCGGTGGATAGTATCACCCTAAAAGTCCAAAGAATGGTTATCAGGAACGAAGTAACTCCATAGGTGCTCTCAGAGAGGTCGGTCTCTGAGTAGGTAGTTAGCCGCACGCCCTATGTGTGAAAGATTGAGTCAGAAGCCAATGCCTAGAGCAATGTCTAGGATACGCAGACAGACTCACGTGATAGGAAAAGATAAAGCCAGAAGTAGCAATTGATATGTCTAAAACTCAGGGGTTCGCCCCACAGTCGGAATGGAATAGGGTCGATTGGCGCAAGCTAGAACGCACCATATTTAAGTTGCAAAACCGGATTTATCGAGCCTCGAGCCGTGGTGATGTCCACGTAGTAAGAAAGCTACAAAAGACTCTGATGAAGTCCTGGTCGGCAAAAATGCTGGCGGTTAGGAAGGTAACCCAACAGAATAAAGGTAAAAAGACTGCCGGAATAGACGGGAAAGTGCGATTCGTTGGCTATAAACCTTACCCCACAAGGGTTTTTTGGGGGATTAGCCGCATGGGAAACAAACCATGACAACTTGGTAACCATGGTGGTGAAAAACCACCCCTCGCGAAATCCGAGTGACAGCCTTACCCCTATTTTCAGGAATTAACAAACCTGAGGATAAAGCGGGGTCGAACAGTGAAGCGCTGCTAGCCTAAAGTGGCGTTAGTAACAGGTAGTTGAACTCATGGGTACGCAAGGAAGATACACTTGAACCATCGTCACTATAGAGTAGCGCAATCAGGCTGACGCGCTGCAAGGGACAAAAGTCCATGGAACACATAGGATTATAAGGTTTTTCCCCCATATAATGATTTCCCTAGCTCCCGGTGGATAGTATCACCCTAAAAGTTCAGAGAATGGTTATCAGGAACGAAGTAATTCCCATATGTACTCTCAGTAAGGTCGATTACTGAGTAGGTAGTTAACCGCAAGTCATGTGGGAGAAAGATTGAGTCAGAAGCTAACGCCCAGGGTAATACCTGGGATATGCAGACGGACTTACGTTGTAGGAAAAGGTATGGTTGTAAGTAGTAATGAATAAGTCTAAAACTGGGGGGTTCGCCCCACAGTCGGAATGGAGGACAACTAACTGGCGGAAGCTAGAAAGAACGGTCTTTAAGTTACAACAACGAATATACCAAGCCTCTCAGCGTGGTGACATCCGTGTGGTAAGAAAGTTACAAAAGACTCTGATGAAGTCCTGGTCGGCAAAAATGATTGCAGTCAGACGGGTAACCCAGGAAAATAAGGGCAAAAAGACTGCCGGAATAGACGGACAAAAAGCTTTAACCAATAAGCAGCGTCTAGTCTTAGTAGCCAACCTGAAAATTCACAAAAAGGCAAAACCAACCAGAAGGGTATGGATTCCCAAACCTGGGAGGGTGGAGAAACGACCTTTAGGGATACCCACCATTTACGACCGTGCTCTACAAGCTCTTGCCAAACAGGCTCAAGAGCCAGAATGGGAAGCGAGATTCGAGCCTAACTCATATGGGTTCAGGCCAGGACGCTCATGTCACGATGCCATTGAAGCAATATTCAATGGTATTAGCTTAAAACCTAAATGGGTACTGGACGCTGATATCTCCAAATGCTTTGACAAAATCAACCATGATGCTCTTCTAAGAAAATTGAATACTTACCCATCCATGAAACGATTAATCAAATACTGGTTAAAAGCAGGTGTGATGGATAAGGATACATTCTATCCTACAGATGAGGGTACTCCTCAAGGTGGAATTATCTCCCCACAAAAGCGCGAACATAGCCCTCCACGGAATGGAAAAACTTATCAAACAATATGCCGAAACCTTAAAAATAAAAGGGAGGAATAAAGAACAAAAAAGAAGAGGCATGAATGTGATAAGATACGCAGATGACTTCGTGAACCTATCCCACTATTTGCGGAAAACGTGATAGAGTGAAAATCAAGCAATAAGGAAAAATCGAACAGGTAAATGCCAGGAAGATTTGAAGGATTAAGTGACATAGAATGGGAACTGTTCAAAAATCTCTTGCCCTGTGAACCACAAAAGCGAGGTAGAGGTATGCCCCATGTACCTTTCCGTTACGTGTTAAACACACTGCTGTACATTTTAATCACAGGATGTCGTTGGTGTGATGTCCCCACAGGAGAACAGTGGGCATCAAAAAGTTCAGCACATCGATGGTTAAAACGATGGCAAGAAAATGGAACTTAGCGAAAAAATACAAAGTGGAGTATTGGCCCTCGCAGAAAATCAAGGTCTGATTAACTGGAATTATGGGGCAGTAGACGGCTCTTTTTCCCCCTGGCAAGGGAGGAGGTGAAGGAGTAGCCTATGGATACAAAGGTGCATGGAGTGTTGATACACACCATCACAGAAGGTAATGGTATGCCCATGGCAAATCGCACCACACCAGCCAATGGCAGTGAACCGGAGCAGGTTTTACCATTACTCGATAGCATCAGGGTTTCTACGGGCAAACGGGGTCGTCCAAAGAAAAGATTCAGAGTAATAGCCGCTGATAAGGGTTACGACTGTAAACAGATAGTTCACTGCTGAGAAAACGAGGTATCAGACCTCAATTCCCCAAAAGAGTTTACCAGTCTAAGAAACGTCGAGGTAGACCAATCAAAGATGATACACCACGGTTTCAACAAGAACGTTGCTTTGCCTGGTATCAAAGAAAATATCGACGTTTGGTCGTTCGTTGGGAACGGCAATGTGTTGTGTTCGATGCTTTTGTTGCCAAGCGCCACTATTCATATGTGGATTACTAAAATTCTATTAGTGGGATAGGTTCGTCATCATGCACGAAAACCAGGAAGTGATAGAAGAATGTCAAAGAATCATCAATGAATGGCTGAAAGACGTGGGTTTGGAATTGAAACCAAGCAAGACAAAAATCATCCACACTTTTGATGGATTTGATTTCCTCGGATTCAACATTCGTCAATATAAAGTAGGGAAATACCAGTCAAAACAAGGCTTTAAGACCATCATCAAACCGTCCGAGAAGAGCGTGAAGGAGTATTATGAGCGGCTTCGAGCCGAAATCGACAAGCATAAAGCCGCTCCCCAAGCCGCCCTAATAAAGCGTCTAAAACCCATTGTAAGAGGATGGTGTAATTACTACAGGTCAGTCTGTAGCAAGGAAACCTACTCAAAGATGGACTACCTACTCTGGAACAAACTTCAAAGATGGGGATACAGAAGACACCCAAATAAGTCAAAGACCTGGGTGAACAATAAATACTGGGGGACGAAGGTTGAAAAACCTAAGAAACCCTGGGAAGCCCCAAAAGTGGATAACTGGGTATTCATGACTGATGAGGAGAACTATCTCCCGAAACATGCCAAAACTGAAATAATTAGGCACACCAAGGTTAAGGATACCCGGAGTCCCTTCGACGGCAACCTAGTTTATTGGAACACCAGAATGCAAAAACATCCCGAAACGACCACTCAAAAGGGAAGGCTTTTGAAAAGGCAAAAAGGGATATGTAATCATTGTGGTCTCACCTTCAGGCCAGGAGATTTCCTAGAAGTACATCACATAATACCACGCGCGTTAGGCGGAAACAACCTAGATAAAAATCTAGAAGTCATCCACCTGCATTGCCACGATGAAAAACATAGAACGAAAATTCCATCCAATTCAGAGGAGTCAAGTATCGACTCCTCTGAATTGGATGAAAACCCGTTCTAAAAGGAGGTACCAATGAAAATGGTTCCTATGATGAGGAGCCCTATGACGGGAAACTGTCACGTACGGTTTTGAAGACGAGTCGGAGGGGCGACTCTCCGGCTTAGTTTAATAAAGCTCTAAGCAATAAGCGTCGTCTCGCCTTAGTAGCCAACCTTAAGCTGTACAAGAAACCTCAACCTACTCGTAGAGTGTGGATTGATAAACCCGGTCGTAATGAAAAGCGTCCTTTAGGGATACCAACCATTTATGATAGGGCATTGCAAGCACTCACCAAACAGGCATTAGAACCTGAATGGGAAGCACGTTTTGAACCAAATTCATACGGATTTAGACCAGGAAGGTCATGTCACGATGCAATCCAAGCAATATTCAAGGGAATAAGTCGGAAACCCAAATGGGTATTGGACGCAGATATCTCAAAATGCTTCGATAAAATCAACCATGATGCCCTTCTTGCCAAACTAAATACCTATCCATCCATGAGGCGATTAATCAAAGGTTGGTTAAAGGCCGGAGTAATGGATGAAGGAACATTCACACCTACAAATGAGGGCACCCCACAAGGTGGAATTATATCTCCACTAAAGCGCGAACATAGCCCTCCACGGAATGGAAGAACGGATTAAAGAATATGCAGAATCTCTACCACCCTCTAGAAAAAAAGAGGGCAAAGGAGATAAACGGAAAGCACTAAATCTGATCCGTTATGCAGACGACTTCGTCATAATGCATAAAAACCTGGAAGTGGTAGAAGAGTGTCAAAGAATCATCAGTAAATGGTTAAATGACATTGGCTTGGAACTAAAACCAAGTAAAACACGAGTGACTCACACATCCACAGGATTCGACTTCCTAGGATTCAATATCCGACAGTATGCTGTTGGTAAAAATCACTCAAAACAAGGTTTTAAAACCCTCATCAAACCATCTAAGAAGAAAGTGAAAGAGCATTGGGAGCAGATATCCAACGCAATAGATAAACACAAAGCTGCTCCCCAGGAAGCCCTAATTAGGCACCTAAAACCCATTATAAGAGGATGGTGTAACTACAACCGCAGTGTGGTTAGTAAGAAAACCTTCTCGGATTTGGACTATATGCTCTGGAACAAACTTCAAAGGTGGGGATATAGGAGACATCCAAATAAATCTAAGACCTGGGTGAACAAAAAGTACTGGGGAACTAAAGTTGAAAAACCCGTGAACCCATGGGATGCACCAAAGATAGATAACTGGGTCTTCATGACAGACGAGGATAACTACCTACCAAAACATGCAAAAACTAAGATAGTTCGTCATGTCAAAGTCAAAGAAGCCAGAAGTCCATTCGATGGTGACCTAGTATATTGGAACACCAGAATGCAGAAACATCCTGAAATGACCAGCTCAATTGGGAAGGCTTTTGAAAAGGCAAAAAGGGTTTGAAGTTACCGTAAGATAGTGGAGCCTTTATAGTTGGTAGGTTATGGGTAAAAGGTTGAAGTCTTTTGTAGTAAGGCTCCACTATCTAAGGTTTCGTTTCCGGAAATGTGCTCATTGTGGTCTCACCTTTAGGGATGGGGATTTATTGGAAAAGCACCACATCATACCACGCTCACTCGGTGGAAACGATTTAGACAAAAATCTAGAACTACTCCACCTACATTGCCACGACAGAGTACATGGGACAAAAGTCAATTCAGAAGAGTTAGACAAAAGTCCATGGTAAAAGGTACCAATGATAATGGTTCCTATCATGAGGAGCCGTGTGAGGGGAAACTCTCAAGCACGGTTTTGAAGACGAGTCGGAGAGGCGACTCACCGGCTTAGTTTAATAATTCTAACTTCTAACTTCTAACTTCTAACTCCCGGTTCGCCCATTTTTTCGGGAGTTATAAGAAAGGCTACTCAGGAGTAAAAGATTGACCATCAAGTTGAGTATAAATAGTAGTTGAAAACCCAAGTAGAACAAGAAGACGCTGCTGTAAAGG
>NZ_JAAHHM010000188.1:0-10218 GCF_010692445.1 Moorena sp. SIO3E8
GGGGTTAGGCATAGCCTAGTTGTGAAGAGTGTAATCGGATGAGCTGAGCATCGAGTGGGTCAGCGGTTCATCCTTCTGTTTCACCATTATCCGCAGCTGCTCAAGCATTTCTACCGCGCTGCACTAGTAGAAAAGTTAGAAGATTTTGTCAAAGCTCATCCCCTGACAGTGGTGTTGGGTGCTTCTGGTTCCGGTAAATCTAGCTTGGTGAAGGCAGGATTAATTACCAAACTACGGCAAGATCAAGAGAAATGGTGTATTTTGCCACCCATCCGTCCTGGTGAGACTCCCTTGCAAGGGTTAAATAATGCTTTGAAAAATAGCCAATTACCAGAGGTAGCAGCCCAAAACCCACAGCAGAACCTGGCAATGAGCATTGATGTTTGGGCAAAACGCAACCCCAACTCTAAGTTATTACTGTTTATTGACCAAAGCGAAGAAATTATTACACTCTGTCAAAACTTAGATGAGCGTAAGGCGTTTTTCCAACAGATACTCACAGCCATAAATGCCCATGGGGAGAAATTACGGGTAGTATTAACCCTACGTTCTGATTTTGAACCCCAAATCACAGATGTGGGCTTAACGTTGGCACCGGAAGTAATAAATCAATTCGGAACCACGGTACTGATAAATCTTTGGCAAAGTGGACGATTTATTGTACCGGCGATGACACGAGCTGAACTCAACGAAGCGATAGAAAAACCGGCTCAAGCACGGGTAATGTATTTTCAGCCCCACGATTTAGTAGAAAAATTAATTGATGAAGTGGCGGATATGCCGGGAGCATTGCCCCTGCTGTCTTTTGCCTTAAGTGAACTGTACCTGAAATACTTAAGGCGACAACGGGAGGCACAATACAGGGGTATTACTATTGACCGGGCGTTGACTCAAGCCGATTATATGGAATTGGGGGGAGTAATGCGATCGCTAACTCAAAGGGCAGATCTTGAATATGAGGCGCTAGTTAATGAAAATCCCGCTTATGAGCAAGTAATCCGTCATGTGATGCTGCGGATGGTGGCACTAGGTGGGGGTGAGTTAGCCCGTAGGCGGGTACCTTTATCAGAATTGGAATATCCACCAGGGAAAAATGATTTAGTTAAAGAAGTAATTGAGCGCTTTACCAATGCGCGGTTACTGGTGAATGGAGTTGATGCTGATGGGAATCCCTATGTAGAACCTGCCCATGATGCTTTGGTGCGGGGTTGGCAAAAGCTGCTGGAGTGGAAACATTTAGAGGAGGAAAATTTACTTCTACAACGGCGGTTGACTCCCGCAGCCCAGGAGTGGAAAAGCCAGCAACAGGCAAAGTTTCTTTGGAATACTAACCCTCGTCTGGATTTGTTGAAAAAGGTACTGAATTCTGATAATAACTGGCTTAACCAAGTGGAAGCTGAGTTTGTGCGGCGTACTCTGCAAAAAAGGCGAAATGATAGCCGTCGATTAATTAGCTGTGTAACGGTCGTGATTCTGGCTCTGAGTGGATTGAGCATCTTTAGTTTTAATCAGTTGCAGCAACTCAAATGCGCATCTGAGCAATTCCAAAACGACTCTATCAAAGTAGTAGGGGAATTTTCCCTCAATACTAGACCTCTTGCAGAAGTCAGGAGATAGGAGACAGGAGACAGAAAACAGTAACAATAATTGACGAAAACAGTATCAAAAAAATACTTTTGCAAGAGGTCTACTGTATTGAACATTAACCCCACTTCTGAAAACAATCCAGTTGGTGGAGAGGTAAACATAATTCTTGTATAAAAAAGCTTGCATACAAGAGGAATACCACCCTAACCCCCCTTAGTAAGGAGGCAAGAGCAATCCCTCATAAGGGTAGGTTTTTTACAAAGACCTCAGGTGTTGGGTTTAGGGTGTGGGGTGTGGGGTGTGGGGTATAAGAAAGCGATGCAGCGAGGTCTTGGGGTTTCCCCCAAGACCGCGCTGCATCAAGACAATGTACTTAATTTGTCGTTAAAAATCATCATTTATTCGTTGTTTTCCTTTTCCTATGCTGAGGTTAAGTCCCATGTTTGACCCTAATGTAAAAAACCTACCCCTGTGGGAGAGCAACCCACCCCTAACCCCTCCCAGGAGGGGAAACAGATACGAAGTTTTATTGGACAGTAAAAAACTACCTCCTAGGTTTACATCTCATTTATAAACCCTATATACGCCAATAACACTAGAGGTTGTCTGCCAATTCAATATGTAAAGATTTATTACGTAAATAATAATTTATGCGTAAAGTTAACAGATTATCTTGGGGAATAAATAGGGAGCATCCCAGTTTTGAAAAACTATAACCCAGCTGTGTGAGGGTCATTAGACCGCCCACATAAAAAGATATATTTGCCAAAAATTGATGCTCCCAATCAAGGGTATTAAAGTCATCTTTATAAGTGCTTTTTGCAGAAAATGTTTTCCCGAAATCTCGCCTTTATCATCGGTATCAATAACTACACAAACGGCATTTCCCCCCTCAACACTGCCGTAAACGATGCCAAAAAACTAGTGGAAATTCTCCGCAAAAAGCATGGTTATCAAGTCTGGGTATGCTTAGACGAAGTGGCAACTCTGTCTAACTTTAACAAATTTTTATCCCATACCTTACCGGAACAAGTCACTGAAAATGACCGCTTGTTATTTTACTTCGCTGGTCATGGAGTCGCTCTCAATGGGGATGATGGCCCGGCTGGTTACTTAATTCCTCAAGATGCAATACTCGGGGATACTAATAGTTATCTGCCCATGACCAAGTTACACGATGCTTTAACTCAATTACCCTGTCGTCATTTTTTGGGTATCCTTGACTGCTGTTTTGCTGGTGCTTTTAAATGGTCCAATACTAGGGATTTATTAACCTCGCCAGAAGTAATTCACCAAGAACGATACGAGCGTTTTATTAGTGACCCAGCCTGGCAAATCATTACGTCCTCAGCCTGTGACCAAAAAGCCTTAGATAACTTTAATTTAAATAGCGAACGCGGTCAATTCGGCAATCATTCCCCTTTTGCGGCAGCATTATTAGAAGCCCTAGAAGGTGCAGGAGATATCTATCCTCGTGCCACGAATGGTAAACCGGCTGGAGATGGGGTAATTACAGCCACAGAATTATATTTACATTTACGGGATCGAGTAGAAATACCCACAGAAAAATGCCGTCTGCGACAAACCCCTGGTATTTGGTGTTTAAACAAGCACGATAAAGGCGAGTATATCTTTCTTTCTCCGGGACATCAACTTAACTTACCGCCCGCACCACCATTAGATGAGTCACAAAATCCCTATCGCGGTTTAAAGTCCTTTGACGAGAAACACAGTGCCCTGTTTTTCGGTAGAACATTAGTAGTAGAAAAGTTAGAAGATTTTGTCAAAGCTAATCCCTTAACAGTGGTGTTGGGTGCTTCCGGTTCGGGTAAGTCTAGCTTGGTGAAGGCAGGATTAATTCCCAAACTACGGCAAGATAATACCGAGAAATGGTGTATTTTGTCACCCATCCGTCCTGGTGAGACGCCCTTGCAACAGTTAAATAATGCTTTAAAAAATAGCCAATTACCAGAGGTAGCAGCCCAAAACCCCCAGCAGAACCTGGCAATGAGCATTGATGTTTGGGCGAACAATAACCCCAATTCTAAGTTATTACTGTTTATTGACCAAAGCGAAGAAATTATTACACTCTGTCAAAACTTAGATGAGCGTCAGGAGTTTTTCCAACAGATACTCACAGCCATAAATGCCCATGGGGATAAATTACGGGTAGTATTAACCTTACGTTCTGACTTTGAAGCCCAAGTCAGGGATGCTGGCTTAAAGTTTGTCGGCGAAAAACTTAACTGGGGACGATTTATTGTACCAGGGATGACACGAGGGGAACTCAACGAAGCAATCGAGAAACCCGCAGAAGCACGGGTGATGTATTTTCAGCCCGACGAATTAGTAGAACAATTGATTGATGAAGTGGTGGATATGCCGGGAGCATTGCCCTTGCTTTCTTTTGCCTTGAGCGAACTTTATCTAAAGTATTTACAGCGACAACGGGAGGCACAATATAGAGGAATCACTATTGACCGGGCCTTGACTCAAGCCGATTATATGGAATTGGGGGGAGTAATGCGATCGCTAACTCAAAGGGCAGATAAAGAGTATGATTTGCTAGTTCAAGAAAATCCCGCTTATGACCAAGTAATCCGTCATGTGATGCTGCGGATGGTGGCACTAGGTGGGGGTGAGTTAGCCCGTAGGCGGGTACCGTTATCAGAATTGGAATATCCACCAGGGAAAAATGATTTAGTTAAGGAAGTAATTGAGCGTTTTAGCACAGCACGGTTATTGGTGAAAGGACAAGATGCTGAGGGGAATCCCTATGTGGAACCTGCCCATGATGCTTTGGTGCGGGGTTGGCAAAGGTTGCTGGAGTGGAAACAAAAAGAGGAGGAAAATTTACTTCTACAACGGCGGTTGACTCCTGCGGCGGTGGAGTGGAAAAGTGTTAAAAGCAAAAAACAATCATCCGGTTTTGAAGCATTGGCTGAAGCTGTAATTAATTGGTTGGATGGGAGACTTGACCTTGCTGAAAACTTTCTTAACAAAATAAACACCCTCGAAAATACTCAGTTGGCTCGATTGTGGCAACGGACACCGGATATACAAAAAGGTTCGAGAGATAAAACCGGACAATTTCTTTGGAATGCCAATCCTTATCTCGATGTATTGAATAAAAAACTCAATTCTGAGGACAACTGGTTAAACCAGGTAGAAGTTGAGTTTGTGCGGCGTAGTGTTAGAAAAAAACGCAGTAACACAATTGTGGGTTGGAGCATCGCTGGCTCAGTTCTGGTGGCAATGATTTTCTATGCTGCCGTTTGGATGCAATGGAGAAACTCTCAAATTACTCAAGCCAATTCTATCGCTCGCTCTTCTTTGTCTCTGTTTGCTAAATATAAAGACATGGAGGCTTTGGTGGAGGTGATTAAGGCAGGAAAAATCCTACAAAAACACAAGGCATCGGACCAACAGGTGATTAGTGCCCTGCAGAAAGTTCTTGATGAAGCCAGCAAAGGCAACCGCTTGCAGGGGCATACTAACAGAATCACGAGATTCAGTTTCAGCCGGGATGGCCAGACTTTGGCTTCTGGTAGTCGTGACAAGACCATCAAACTCTGGAATCTAGAGACAGGCAAGGTAATCCGAACCCTGATCGGGCATACTGAAGCTGTCAGGAGCGTCAGTTTCAGCCGGGATGGCCAGACTTTGGCTTCTGGCAGTTTTGACAAGACCATCAAACTCTGGGATCTAGAGACAGGAACCGAAATCCGCACCCTGATCGGGCATAATTCCGATGTCGAGAGCGTCAGTTTCAGCCCCGATGGGCAGACCTTAGCTTCTGGTAGTGAGGACAAGACCATCAAACTCTGGGATCTACAAACAGGCAAGGTAATCCGCACCCTGATCGGGCATAATTCCGATGTCAAGAGCGTCAGTTTCAGCCGGGATGGCCAGACCTTGGCTTCTGGCAGTCGTGACAAGACCATCAAACTCTGGGATCTACAGACAGGCAAGGTAATCCGCACCCTGATCGGGCATACTGAAGCTGTCAGGAGGGTCAGTTTCAGCCGGGATGGCCAGACCTTGGCTTCTGGCAGTGATGACAACACCATCAAACTCTGGAATCTAGAGACAGGCAAGGTAATCCGCACCCTGATCGGGCATACTGAAGCTGTCAGGAGGGTCAGTTTCAGCCGGGATGGCCAGACCTTGGCTTCTGGCAGTGAGGACAACACCATCAAACTCTGGAATCTAGAGACGGGCAAGGTAATCCGAACCCTGATCGGGCATACTGACTTGGTCTTTAGCGTCAGTTTCAGCCCCGATGGCCAGACCTTGGCTTCTGGCAGTGATGACAACACCATCAAACACTGGAATGTAGAGACGAGAAGGAAAATCCTCACCCTCCAGACCCTCCAGACCCTGATCGGGCATACTAACAGAGTCACGAGATTCAGTTTCAGCCGGGATGGCCAGACCTTGGCTTCTGGCAGTTTTGACAAGACCATCAAACTCTGGAATCTAGAGACAGGCAAGGTAATCCGAACCCTGATCGGGCATGATGGCGCTGTCAATAGCGTTAGTTTCAGCCGGGATGGCCAGACCTTGGCTTCTGGCAGTGATGACAACACCATCAAACTCTGGAATCTAGAGACAGGCAAGGTAATCCGCACCCTGATCGGGCATGATGGCGCTGTCAATAGCGTTAGTTTCAGCCGGGATGGCCAGACCTTGGCTTCTGGCAGTGATGACAACACCATCAAACACTGGAATCTAGAGACAGGCAAGGTAATCCACACCCTGATCGGGCATGATGGCGCTGTCAATAGCGTTAGTTTCAGCCGGGATGGCCAGACCTTGGCTTCTGGCAGTGATGACAACACCATCAAACACTGGAATCTAGAGACAGGCAAGGTAATCCACACCCTGATCGGGCATGATGGCGCTGTCAATAGCGTTAGTTTCAGCCGGGATGGCCAGATCTTGGCTTCTGGCAGTGATGACAACACCATCAAACTCTGGAATCTAGAGACAGGAACCGAAATCCGCACCCTGATCGGGCATACTAACATTGTCAATAGCGTTAGTTTCAGCCGGGATGGCCAGACCTTGGCTTCTGGCAGTGATGACAACACCATCAAACACTGGAATCTACAGACAGGAACCGAAATCCACACCCTGATCGAGCATGATGGCGCTGTCAATAGCGTCAGTTTCAGCCGGGATGGCCAGACCTTGGCTTCTGGCAGTCTTGACAACACGATCAAACTCTTCAGGATCAAACTCTTCCGGAATCTAGACTTAAACTTAGACTCTTTAATGGCGAAGACTTGCGATTGGGTGCGCCATTATTTGGAGAATAATCCTAATGTCAGCGAGAGCGATAGGCAATTGTGCGACAAAGTAAAGAAGTAGTTGCAAAAGATAAAAGTTTTTAACGCCGTAGCAGCTATTGGTCAAGTCCCTTGACCGTAGGTCAAGCTATAGGCAAAGCCGACCATTCAAAATTCAAAATTATTAATTCAAAATGACAATCTGTAAAGATTTATTACGAAACTAATAATTTCTGCGTAAAGTTAACAGATTATCCTGGGGAATAAATAGGGAGCATCCCAAATTTGATGCTCCCAATCAATAGTATTAAAGTTATCTTTATAAGTGCTTTTAGCATAACATGTTTTCTCGCAATCTCGCATTTATCACCGGTATCAATAACTACACCAACGGCATTTCTCCCCTCAACACTGCCGTAAACGATGCCAAAAAACTAGCAGAAATTCTCCGCGAGAAGCATGATTACGAAGTCTGGGAATGCCTAGACGAAGTGGCAACTCTGTCTAACTTCCACAAATTTTTATCCCATACCTTACCAGAACTCGTCACTGAAAATGACCGCTTATTATTTTACTTTGCTGGTCATGGAGTCGCTCTCAATGGGGATGATGGCCCGGCGGGTTACTTAATTCCTCAAGATGCATCCCTCGGGGATACTAATAGTTATCTGCCCATGACGAAGTTACACGATGCTTTAACTCAATTACCCTGTCGTCATTTCTTGGGTATCCTCGACTGCTGTTTTGCTGGTGCTTTTAAATGGTCGAATACTAGGGATTTACTCACATCGCCAGAAGTAATTCACCAAGAACGATACGACCGTTTTATTACTGACCCAGCCTGGCAAATCATTACTTCTTCAGCTTCTGACCAAAAGGCTTTAGATAACTTTAATTTAGATAGCGTACGCGGTCAAGTCGGCAATCATTCCCCTTTTGCAGCGGCATTATTAGAAGCACTGGAAGGGGCAGCAGATATCTATCCTCCCGCCAAAAATGGTAAACCGCCTGGAGATGGGGTAATTACAGCCACCGAATTATATTTACATTTACGGGATCGAGTCGAAATTCCCACAGAAAAATGCCGGATACGCCAAACCCCTGGTATTTGGTGTTTAAATAAGCACGATAAGGGAGAATATATCTTTCTTTCTCCGGGACATGAACTTAATTTACCACCAGCACCACCATTGGATGAGTCACAAAATCCCTATCGGGGTTTAAAGTCCTTTGACGAGAAACACAGTTCACTGTTTTTCGGTAGAACATTACTAGTAGAAAAGTTAGAAGATTTTGTCAAAGCTAATCCCTTAACAGTGGTGTTGGGTGCTTCCGGTTCCGGTAAATCTAGCTTGGTCAAGGCAGGATTAATTCCCAAACTACGGCAATCTCAGACTGAGAAATGGTGTATTTTGCTACCCATCCGTCCTGGTGAGACTCCCTTGGAACCATTAAATAATGTGCTGACTGAAGCTAAGTTACCAAGGGTTGAGCCACAAAACCCCCAGCATAACCTGGCAATGAGCATTGATGTTTGGGCGAAGAATAACCCCAACTCTAAGTTATTACTGTTTATTGACCAAAGCGAAGAAATTATTACACTCTGTCAAAACTTAGATGAGCGTCAGGAGTTTTTCCAACAGATACTCACAGCCATAAATGCCCATGGGGATAAATTACGGGTAGTACTATCCCTACGGTCTGACTTTGAACCCCAAATCTGTGATGTGGGCTTAAAGTTGGCACCGGAAGTACTAAATCAATTGGGAACTACGGTACTGATAAATCTTTGGCAAAGTGGAAGATTGATTGTACCGGCGATGACACGAGGGGAACTCAACGAAGCGATAGAAAAACCGGCTCAAGCACGGGTAATGTATTTTCAACCCCACGAATTAGTAGAAAAATTAATTGATGAAGTGGCGGATATGCCCGGAGCATTACCCCTACTGTCTTTTGCCTTGAGTGAATTATTCCTCAAGTATTTAAGGCGGCAACGGGAGGCACAATACAGGGGTATTACTATTGACCGGGCGTTGACTCAAACCGATTATCTTGAATTGGGGGGAGTAATGCGATCGCTAACTCAAAGGGCTGATCAGGAGTATCATTTGCTAGTTCAAGAAAATCCCGCTTATGAGCAAGTTATCCGTCATGTGATGCTGCGGATGGTTGCTCTGACTGGGGGTGAATTAGCCCGTAGGCGCGTACCGTTATCAGAATTGGAATATCCACCAGCAAAAAATGGTTTAGTTAAGGAAGTAATTGAGCGTTTTAGCACAGCACGGTTATTAGTAAAAGGACTTGATAGTGAGGGAAATCCTGATGTAGAACCAGCCCATGATGCTTTGGTGCGGGGTTGGCAAAGGTTGCTGGAGTGGAAACAAAAAGACGAGGAAAATTTATTTTTACAACGGCGGTTGACTCCCGCAGCCCAGGAGTGGAAAAGCCAGCAACAGGCAAAGTTTCTTTGGAATGCTAACCCTCGTCTTGATTTGTTGAAAAAGGTACTCAATTCTGATGATAACTGGCTGAACCAAGTAGAAGCTGAGTTTGTGGAGCGTAGCGTCAGGCAAAAAAGCATCAATACTCGTCGAAATTGGGGTGTTGCGATCGCAGTTATGCTGGGGTTAGGTACAGGTTTAGTATTATCGACTTATTTTGGCTTACAATCTCGTAAACGGGCAATTAACTCAGACTTACTAGCACAAGCTGCTAATATCAAGTATTCTCTATCATTAAAACCTACTACAGAAGAATTGCTCCAAGCTATTGAATCAACCGCTAAAATTCAAGATCACCAAAAATCCTTGCAACCAAGAGTGATCAATGAAGTTAATTCTAGCTTATTGGCAGCTTTAGATAAGGTTAGAGAAAGGAATCTTTTACAAGGTCATACAAGTTTTGTCACTGATATCGCTTTTAGTCCAGATGGCAAAAAGATTCTCAGTGGGAGTGACGACAACACAGTGCGTTTGTGGGACACAGAAACCGGTCAACTGCTCTATAAACTAGAAGGTCATACAAGTTTTGTCACTGCTATCGCCTTTAGTTCAGATGGCAAAAAGATTCTCAGTGGCAGTTTTGACAACACCTTGCGGTTGTGGGACACCGAATCCGGTCAACTTCTCCATACACTAGTGCAGCGCGGTAGAAATGCTTGAGCAGCTGCGGATAATGGTGAAACAGAAGGATGAACCGCTGACCCACTCGCACTCGATGCTCAGCTCATCCGATTACACTCTTCACAACTAGGCTATGCCTAACCCCCATCCCTTGAGGATGCAATGAGCACGGTAACAGTGAACCAGCTGAGGGCATGATGTCTTCTCAAAAAAAG
>NZ_JAAHHM010000189.1:0-10035 GCF_010692445.1 Moorena sp. SIO3E8
GCAAGCCAAAAGGCCGGTCAAAGACCGAGTTTACCCAGGAGCTGGGTGAGGTGAAAGTCTCACGCCCAGTTCTGAAGCGGAGGTGCTCCCCTTAATAGGGGACATCGACCGTAACAAAGTCAGGCATTCCAGTAATCAAGGTAAGCCCTAGGCATACATCCCAAGAATGTCCAAAATGCCATCACACCAGTGCAGAAAATCGATCTGGAGAAAAGTTTGTCTGCACTGAATGCGGCTATCACGATGATGCTGATGTCAATGGTGCAGTAAACATCAAAAACAGGGGTCTCAAAAAACTGGGGATTAACCCCTCCCAGCTACCTTCGGTTCGTTCGCGTAGCGTGGCCTACGGCCAGGGAAAGTTACGCCCACGGAGATAACAGTCGCGCACGATTGTACCTGGGAATCCCAATTCCTGCGACGGATGGGGAGGTTCAATATGAACATTACTGATTAACTTTGTTCCCGTTAATTTATATTAACTTCACGAAATCTTTGTGATATAGCCAGATAGTTTAAGGCAAATTAAAATTAAGTAAAATCATCGATTATCAAGAACTCTAGAGATTTTGGACAGTTCTCGCGAGAGTGAACTATACTTGACAGTTAGCCCTGGATTAGGCTAAAGGATATCTAAAAGGATATCTCAGTGGAAACACCGATACTGCAGACACCCAAAGTTAAAATGGTAAAGGTCAGCACTCCCCTGTTGCTTTGATTCTTGATTAGATGGGGGGATCTGCCTTACCGGCAAGATCGCTGACCAGTCTAAGGTGAGAGGAATTTTGGTTTGAGAAGAATTTTGGGATTATGTCTGGTGTTAACCTTGCTCCTGGCTGGTGGTGAGGCTCAGGCAGGAGAGTTAGCTCAGCGTTTAGGTCAGTTTCCCGATTGGAAAAGCAAACCGCCAGTCACAGCGGCGACCGGGGATTTGCTATATCCCACTTGGATCAAGGGGACTTGGAAAGTTACCAGCACCCTGATCGAGCAGATAGCACCTCTAGCACCAGAAATAGTGACACCAGGATTTGAAGGTAATCGCAGTCATCTCAAGGAGCCCATTAGTTTTCTGGTGCGGTTTCAACAAGTTGGGAAATCAAGCTCAGGACTTGGGGATTGGTTTATTCCCTTTAGAACTAGACGTTCTAGAAAAAATCTATCAGTATTAAAACCTACCTCAGAGGTGGTTGCTGAAGACGTGGTTGCTGACCGAGCGTTCAATGGGTTGAATATTGCTAAGGCTTACTTAGGCGATCGCATAATTAGAGCCGTCAAAGTAGACCCCAATACCCCTAATCGTCAGATTACCCTTCTGCGCACCGGGAGCCAACTAGTTTCGGTGATTACTGGACGCGCTTCTGAAATACCAGCTCCCGATCAGTTTATTGCCACAGAAGTTGTCAACCAAGTTTTTCGCGGTACTCGCCGACCTTTTTTCAACGAAGTAGAAACCACAACAGCATATCAGTTCCATAAATCACCTAGTCCGATTATTAAGGCTGACCAAGTCACAGCAGTTTATCTGTCACCACAAGACCCCGATTACTTTAAAGCCTTGGAAAAACCTGTGGCTCTCTATCGCTATAGATTAGAGCTAGTAGCAGTCAAGGACGGTTGAAGGTTGTTCGCGTAGCGTGGCCTTTTGGCCAAGGTTGTTAAAGGGTTTAAGGTTAACAGGTTGTTCGCGTAGCGTGGCCAAAGGCCAAGGTTGAAAGTTGTTCGCGTAGCGTGGCCTTTTGGCCAAGGTTGAAAGTTGTTCGCGTAGCGTGGCCTTTTGGCCAAGGTTAACCCCTTGAAGGTTAACCGGTTGTTCGCGTAGCGTGGCCAAAGGCCAAGGTTGTTAAAGGGTTGACGTTTGTTCGCGTAGCGTGGCCAAAGGCCAAGGTTGTTAAAGGGTTGACCGTTGAATGTTACGGTAATGGTTTTAGGGGTTAGGTGTTGGGTTAAGAGTACTAGTGGCGTTGGGAAGGTGTTGGGGGATTTGCGATCGCGATTGTAACTGGGTAACCTTAAACCTTAAACCTTAAACCTTAAACCTTAAACCTTAACCCTTCAACTTTCACCCTTCAACCTTAAACTTTCAACCTTCAACCCACTAACCTTCAACCTTAAACTTTCAACCTTCAACCCACTAACCTTCAACCTTAAACCTTAAACTTTCAACCTTCAACCCACTAACCTTCAACCTTCAACCCACTAACCTTCAACCTTCAACCCACTAACCTTCAACCCTTTAATAACCTTAAACCGGGTTTTCCCCAATCCAATTCAGCAAAATCGGGTTGACTATCTCTGGTGCTTCATCTTGGGGACAATGACCCAAACCTTCTAAAGGAATAAACTTTTCTACCGTCGGGAATTTCGCTAATTCTCGTCCTAAGTCAATGGGTTCCCAAGGGTCTTCGGTGCCCCATAGTATGATGGCAGGACAAGGCAAAATGGGGATCAGGTCTTCTGGTAGAGGTCCTTGAGAATAGCTAGTAAAGGCAATAAAAACATCAGCTGCACCGGGATCAGCCGCTGGTGCCATGATCAGATCAACCAGTTCATCAGTGACGGCTTCTGGACGGCAGTAGGCTTGCAACAGAATATTACGCACTACTTTAGGCTTAGCCAGCTGACTAAAAAAATACTGGCCAACCCACTTAATTTTTAAGAATCGTTGAAGTACTGGTGCGCCAAGACGCTGATACCAAGGGAGTTCAGCCCGTTTACGCTCATGGAGTAGTCGTAGAGAAAAGTTGAGCAGGGCGACTCCTTTGGCTAGCTCTGGATTATCTACAGCGGTTTGCATTAGGGCAATACAACCAATAGAGTTTCCGACTAAAAATGCCGGACCACCAACCACCTCCTGACAGAAATCCGCAATTTGTTGCCCCCAGGTTTCAAAGGTATAGTCTATCTCTATACCAGGAGTCGGTTTAGCTGAAGCCCCAAAGCCAATCAAATCAATGGCATAACATCGGCAGTTTTCCCCCAACACTGGCAAGGTCTTGCGCCAATGTCCGGAAGATGCCCCAAAGCCATGCACCATCACCACAGCTGGTCCAGAATTACCGTAAGCTTTATACCCAATCGAAAAGCCCTGCCACATCCAGGTTTTTGTTTCAATCTGATCCCTGATTGGGGCTGTGAAAGAGGAGGACATGCTCAAAAAATCCCAAGTTATGCCATATTTACCTTTACATTGTGTAACAAAACCTAGTAACTATGGTAAATAGTCAGCTGCAAGAGTGGTGATTTTACGGATTGCCTATTCAGCCACGACAACCTATGGTGAAGGTTGCCAAAATGCTCCAGAAGCTCTTTTAGCATCTGAGCAGGTCGAATACCCTTGATTTAGAATTGGGTCGGGAAATTTCCCCTTGATGCTAAATTCGTCTATGAGCTAATTGGCGATCGCATCATCTCCCCTTAAGCAAAGCTTCCATGCTAAAGGGGGTTGACCCATCACCCATCAC
Source organism: Moorena sp. SIO3E8 (assembly GCF_010692445.1). Taxonomy (NCBI): domain Bacteria; kingdom Bacillati; phylum Cyanobacteriota; class Cyanophyceae; order Coleofasciculales; family Coleofasciculaceae; genus Moorena; species Moorena sp. SIO3E8. The sequence continues at coordinate 3,462 of NZ_JAAHHM010000189.1, forward strand.
CTATCACCCATCACCCATGACTATAGAAAAAATCATCATCACCATTGGCAGTTATGCTCCGGATTTTGAATTGCCGGGAACTGATGAGCAGGTTCACCATCTCTGCCGTTACTTAGAACGTTTCTCAGGAGTGGGAGTTATTTTCTTAGGCAACAACTGCCCCTATGTCAATTGCTACATCCCAAGACTCAAACAGATTCAAGACCAGTTTGAACATCAAGGTTTTACCCTAGTGGGCATTAATGCCAATGATGTTTATCAGTACCCCGCAGAGAGTTTTGAGGAGATGAAGCAGTTCTGCCAAGATCAGCAATTGAATTTTCCTTACCTTTGGGATCCAACTCAAGATGTAGCTCACAGCTTTGGTGCCCAGAAAACCACTGAGGCATTTTTGATTGACAATAAGGGAATTGTATGCTATAATGGTTCGATTGATGATAATCCCCAAGATGGTGACGCAGTACAAGCCCATTACTTCAACAGTGCGATCGCGTCTCTTTTAACAGGGCAAGAGATTTCACCACAATCAACTAAGGTAACTGGTAGTCCTATTCAGTGGCGATAATCCTTAAGCTGGGATTAAAAATGAGCGATCAGCGATGAGGGATCAGCTATGACCTATGACGAATGACAAATTTGACTGTTATCTTGATGTGGATAACAATTTCATAACAAAGAGTCGTGGCATGGGGATAAAATACCGAAGGGTTTTACTAAAATTGAGCGGTGAAGCCTTGATGGGCAATTTGGGCTACGGCATCTCACCGGAAGTGGTTCAGGAAATCGCAGCTGAAGTGGCTGCCGTTTTGAATGAAGGTGTTCAAATGGCAATCGTTGTCGGTGGTGGCAATATATTTCGCGGACTCAAAGCTGCAGCGGGGGGGATGGATCGGGCAACTGCTGATTATATCGGTATGATTGCCACAGTGATGAATGCCTTGACTTTGCAAGATGCTCTAGAACGAAACGATATCCCGACACGGGTGCAAACTGCAATCGAAATGCAGGAAGTGGCAGAACCCTATATCAGGCGTCGTGCCATTCGCCACCTAGAAAAAGGACGAGTGGTTATTTTTGGTGCAGGTAGTGGTAATCCCTTCTTTACCACTGACACCACCGCTGCTTTACGAGCGGCAGAAATCGATGCTGAGGTAATATTTAAGGCAACTAAAGTTGATGGTATATATGATTGTGATCCTAACCTGAATCCTAATGCCCGACGGTATCAGAGCCTGACTTACAGCCATGTCCTAAGTCAGGATTTGCGGGTGATGGATAGTACTGCGATCGCATTATGTAAAGAGAATAACCTCCCAATTATGGTATTTGATCTAAGGGTGCGGGGTAATATTCACCGCGCTGTTATGGGAGAAACTGTTGGAACAATAGTGGGAGGTTCCTGTGCAATTAGCTGATGTCGAAACCAGTATGCATAAAGCTGTTGAGGCCACTCAACGGGCGTTCAATACCATTAGGACTGGTCGCGCCAGTACTAGTCTATTGGATCGGGTGATGGTTGAGTACTATGGTACCCCAACCCCCCTGAAATCTTTGGCTAATATCAACACGCCAGACGCTAGTACAATCACCATCCAACCTTACGACAAAAGTATGCTGAACCAGATCGAGAAAGCAATTACTCTTTCGGATCTGGATTTGCCTCCGAACAACAATGGTGAAGTCGTGCGGTTAAATATTCCTCCACTGACTAGCGAGCGCCGTAAAGAATTTGTCAAAATGGCAAGTAAGTTTGCGGAGGAAGGTCGAGTATCGATTCGCAATATCCGTCGTGATGCCGTTGACTCTGTCCGAAAAGAGGAAAAAAATAAGGAAATCTCTGAGGATGAGTCACGGGATTTGCAGGACGAGATTCAGAAGTTGACGAATAAATACACAAAAAAAGTTGATGAAGTGTTCGCGGCTAAAGAAAAAGACATCATGACTGTGTAATGCTACTGTGTAATGCTACTGTGTCATGTTACTGTGTAATGCTATTCTCGGTGGGGGGTGAGTTCATTTTGGCAACTCTTCCCTCTATCAGCATTCACAGTTGTGTGTAATTGTTGTACTTGTGTACTTACTAGTTATTTGATACTCATTTAAAAATGAACCGCTCATCCCACGACTAGCCAGGTCTAGGATGAGCGGAAATTTTTAATCTACTTGAACAAAATCACCCGCTCATGCCACGACTAGCCAGGTCTAGGATGAGCGGAATTTTTCAATCTACCTGAACACTTTGTTAATTTTCTCATATTTTTTATTGTTGAACAAAAAAACAAAATTTAGGAAGTAAACGACTCAATCCTAGATTTGGTAAGGGGTTCAAACAATATTGACTAAATGCTTCATCCTAATTGATGTATGAATTTTTCGTATATAAATGTAAAAAACAATAGGTTTATGTTAATATATGTTGCAGTTGAGAGTTAGTGTTGTTAGTGTAGGCTTATGGCTTAGTTACTGGTAAATACTCATTTCAAGGAGGGTACCAACCATGCTCTACATCAACACCGATTCTGGCTACGGATTGATTAAGTGATGCCAAAATGATTTGAAGGATATTTCGACCACCGATTCTTACCAAGTTTCCGCAACAAACCGGGGAGAAATATCTTAACCAGTTATCCACCAGACTGAATGGCAAATTGCCGCTGCTTTGACTCCCTTAGCCAATAGTCCGATAGCTAGGGTCGGGGATAAGGCTGTTGCCATCAATTATTTGTAGGTAGTCTTTACCAATTTTGAACTGCCTACGGATAACCCTTGCGTGGGAGCAAGATTTCACTGTCAATAGCTTCAGTGTCACTAACTTCACTGCGACTAATTTGAGTCTGAGTGGGTTTAGCGACGCATCCGATGCTTGTTTGTTTTCAACTATAGGTATTATAGCACATGAAGATTCAGGGAAAAACGGCTCTGGTTACCGGAGCCTCTCGTGGTATTGGCAGAGCGATCGCTCTGGAATTAGCCCAACAAGGAATAAGACGCTTACTGTTGGTGGCGCGAAATCGCCAACGTTTAATAGAAGTGGCGGCTGAGATTGAACGACAAGGGGTACTAGTTGTGACGCTTGTCTTAGATCTAACCCAAATAGTAGGAGTCAATATTGCGATCGCACGAGCTTGGCGAAGTTACGGACCAATTGATTTGTTAGTTAACTGTGCTGGCGTTGCTCATCAAGCTCCTTTTCTAGAATCCAAACTGCAAAATTTGCAGGAAGAAATCGCCACGAATTTAATGGGTATGTACACAATGACTCGTTTAATTGGGCGACGCATGGCAGCACGACGAGAAGGCACTATTGTGAATGTTTCTAGTTTGATGGGTAAGGTGGCAGCACCGACGATGGCAAGCTATTCCGCTACCAAATTTGGGATTGTTGGTTTTACTCAAGCGTTACGGGGAGAGTTAGCGCGAGAAAATATCCGGGTAATGGCTTTACTGCCATCCTTAACAGATACTGATATGGCGCGAGGATTACACTTGTTTCGCTGGGTCTTGCCGATGACTCCCCAAAAAGTCGCTAAGGTACTAGTCGCCAAACTGGAGAAGAACTCATCGGAAATTTTAGTGGGATGGCAAAGTCATTTAGCTATATGGTGTCAGCGTTTCTTTCCTTCGCTATTGGAGAAAGTGTTACGGATTGTAGCTCCTTTATCTTTATCTAGAAGTAAAAGTTTTGGAGAAATAGCAAACAGGCAACAGGCAACAGGCAACAGGAAAGGATTTTGGAGAATAGTTTTGGATTTTGGCTTCTTTAGATCTAATATACAAACGTTTGATAAAGGGTTTGATCAAGGTTTGAAAGACAAGTTTCCTGATTAATTTTTCCGATATGAACAGGACTTAGACAGCCTACATATAGATTGGCTGCCTAAGAGGATATCTGAAAAGTTTTTTGATACTGAATTTTGCCCCCCTAGCCCCCCAACTTTGGGGGGAACAAGAGTCCATTTGCTTCTAAAAGTCCCCCAAAATTGGGGGATTTAGGGGGCTTGGATGTAGCAAATGGGACTTCTCAGACAACCTCTAAGTCTTGTGTAAGCTGATAGCTGACGGCACCTCAAGTAGCACCTCAAGTAGCGCATATGCTTACTGTTATTTATGTTGGGTTAGAGTGCTGCTATTTGAATTGATATAAACCGGGCTTTTGTCAAGTACTTGTATAAAAAATTTATCTAACCACAATAAATATGTGAACAAGTTTTTGCGATTGTTATAGCAGAGTTGACAGTCAAGCAACTGTCAACTATCAACAAAAATACTAGTGATATCGGATCAAGTTTACTACTTATGGTATTTGTTAACTATATATAAATACAAAAAAATTATATATAGATTTAGATTTAAGATTTTGTAAATAAATGTAACCTTAATCAAAAAGTGCAAATTTGTAATGATATGATTTAACCTGTCTTTCTTTTGAAAGACAGTTGTTGTCAATGATGAATGATAAAAATTGGATTCTGTATTTGTAGGATACTCTACTTATACTCAATTTGATTTTTTCCGTGAAGGGAAACTCTGTCAGCTGTTATGCATTTAAACGGTGATAACAGCATCAGCTGTGTTTTTAAGGGGTGCATCTCCTAAAATCTGTTTGACCTGCTGGGTGGAACGGGCAAGATGCCCATTCCACAGATTGGAACAGGCAAGATGCCCATTCCACAGATTGGAACAGGCAAGATGCCCATTCCACAGATTGGAACAGGCAAGATGCCCATTCCACAGATTGGAACAGGCAAGATGCCTATTCCACAGATTGGAACGGGCAAGATGCCTATTCCACAGATTGGAACGGGCATCTTGCCCATTCTACAAAACTATTAAAATTATCCCACATTTAGGCAACGCACAAAATTTAGCTAGTATATAGATAAGGATATCAGAAATGTCGGAAAAAATTGTTAATTCCTGGAATGAATGGGATGAATTGGAATAAATGGTCGTAGGAATTGCAGACTACGCTAGCTTTGAACCAAAAGAACCAGGGAATCATCCGAAATTAAGAGATCAGAATTTAGCGGAAATCATTCCTTTCCCCAGTGGACCTAAAGACCCTAAAGTCCTTGAAAAAGCTAATGAGGAATTAAATGGACTGGCTTATTTATTAAAAGACCACGATGTGATAGTAAGAAGACCAGAAAAATTTGATTTTACAAAATCTATAAAAACCCCTTACTTTGAAGTTGCTAATCAATACTGTGGAGTCTGTCCTCGGGATGTCATGATTACCTTTGGTAATGAAATCCTGGAAGCGACTATGTCGAAGAGAGCAAGATTTTTTGAATACTTACCTTACCGGAAATTAGTCTATGAATATTGGAATAAAGACGACCATATGATTTGGAATGCTGCGCCTAAACCGACTATGCAGGATAGTATGTATCTAGATAATTTCTGGGAGCTGTCTTTAGAAGAAAGATTTAAGCGTATGCATGATTTTGAATTTTGTATTACACAAGATGAAGTTATTTTTGATGCGGCTGACTGTAGCAGATTAGGAAAGGATATATTAGTTCAGGAATCGATGACAACAAATAGAACAGGAATTCGGTGGTTAAAAAAGCACCTAGAACCAAGAGGATTTCGGGTTCACCCTGTTCATTTTCCCCTTGATTTTTTCCCCTCACACATTGACTGTACGTTTGTTCCTTTGCGACCAGGTCTTATTTTGACAAACCCTGAAAGACCTATACGGGAAGAGGAGGAGAAGATATTTAAAGACAATGGCTGGGAGTTTATCACAGTTCCTCAACCCACTTGCTCGAATGATGAAATGCCAATGTTTTGCCAGTCCAGTAAGTGGTTGTCAATGAATGTTCTGAGTATATCACCGACAAAGGTTATCTGTGAGGAAAGAGAAAAACCTCTCCAAGAATTGTTGGATAAGCATGGATTTGAGGTTTTTCCTTTACCCTTTAGACATGTCTTTGAATTTGGGGGGTCTTTTCATTGTGCAACTTGGGATATTCGCCGAAAAGGTGAGTGTGAAGATTATTTTACCAATTTAAATTATCAACCGCTTTGTGGTTAAAAACTAACAATAGTAATTACCAGTTAAGAGGGTCAAGACGTCAAGAAGATGAATTTTGAAAGCGGTTATCAAGGGTTAAAAACAAGCGCGGATCCCCAACGATGGTCTGCTCAAAAAGAAGTCCTAACGGATGAAAAATTGGTGATCGAAGGACATCCGGTTATGGAACGTTGGGAAACCCCTTATATGGGGGCTTTTGCGGCGTTAGTCACTCGCCATGGTGGTCGGATCTTAGAATGTGGCTTTGGCTTGGGAATATCGGCTAATGCTATTCAGTCTTATGCTCCAGAAGAACATGTGATTATAGAAGCCAATGACGATGTTTTTCAACGATTGATTGAGTTCCAAAACAGTGCAGTTAATAAAGTAACCCCTATCTTGGGCTTAGCATGTGATGTCTTAGAATCCTGAAGGGGTGACGAAATAGCCTGAAAAGCTTTAAATGTAAAGCTTTCACCATTTTGTGCTAAAAAAAAGATAGGTCTCTTTTGTTCAACAAGACCTACCTATTGACAATGTTACCTGTATTCTACC
>NZ_JAAHHM010000019.1:0-8589 GCF_010692445.1 Moorena sp. SIO3E8
TTTCAAGTTGGTGCAAGTGTCTCAGCCATCGCCCCGTCAGGGGATAGCCATCAAGCAGAATTCGTCACTTAATGATTTTTATTGAATACTCAAATCCTTCCTGGGGTTTGGGTTTCAAAATGTATTTCTGTTGAGTAATACCTAGGCGAATGCCCAAATCTAAAAAACATACCCTTGAAAGCGTACCCCCGCCCCACACTCCCGACTCCCTGTTCCCAGATCCGCTGTTCCCTATTCCCGACTCCCGACTCCCGACTCCCGACTCCCGACTCCCGACTCCGGCATGGCAATCAAGATTGGGCAATATCTGCTCCACAGGAGTACCCCTAAACGGTTGCGCCGTCAGAATAATCGTGCCATCCTTTGCTATTACCCAGCCAAGGGCTTCGATAATCACTTTTTTGTCTTGAGGGGGTCTGACTGTTCGCGTAGCGTGGCCAAAGGCCTTTGGTTGCTTTTGTAATGCTTGTCTGCTGCTGGCTAAGCCAGGACGAGAGAGCCAGCCCACTGTTCTGTCAGTATTAATCACCGGATCGTCTGCACTAGCTGGTAACCCGCCTTTTCCGCTAATGGTAAAGGAACTGCCGCCAGCAATCCGATTATTCTCAAAGCCACAAAGGTCATTGGCCAGGATGGCTTCTGCGTCTACCGGGCTTCCTGGCAATTCCGTTAAGCCTGAGGTGGGGTCTACGTCTGGGGTGTTAAGGATTACTTCACCGCTGAAAGATGGGCCAAGTTCAGACGTGGCGGTGATGTCATTGTCTGGAGTTAGACGGTCTCGAAACTCTAAACCAAAGATGCCTTTTGCCTTAATGGTCACACTACCTCCTCGGCCTTGTTGAGCATTAGCTGTGATGTCGCTATCTCCCAGACCGACTAGGGTATCAGTATCAATGACTATATTGCCCCCAGTGGTATTCTCAGCGTCAGTGGTAATCTTGCTTTTGTTGAGGAGTCGGATGTCACGGGAAGATAGAGTAATAGACCTCTTGCAAAAATATTTTTAGTTATAATGGTGGTATTGGTAAAAATTAGCTAGATTGTGTATTAGGCTTATACACCAAGAGAGTAGACCTATGGCAAAAGTCGTGATAGCCACTAATTTTGACTAACAGAAAGTTCATAATTATAAATACCAGCAATCAAATTAAAACGTAGAGAAAATCTTTTTCGGCGATTACGGTATCTTTCTGATAGAATCTTAAAAACTTTAAGAGAGCGACATACATGTTCAATAACAAGTCTGAGAGAAGCTAAATCCCTAGGAGGCGCGCATTCCAATGGGCAGGTAAACTGCCCTTGGGTCGCGCCTCTTTTCTTTTTTCGGTTTTTGGGATAGTTCCTTTTTTTTTGATTTTTTATGAGGAGTTTGGCTTAATTGATGAATTTTTTTAATCCCTTGATAACCTTTATCTCCTAGACATAGAATTTGTTCAATTAGACAGGTTTGACTTTTTTTAAATAAGTTGAAATCGTGCTCTTGCCCCTTGCTGTGAGAAGTACAGAGTATTTGCTTATTTTGCTGATTAATTACTATCTGAGATTTTAAGGTATGTTTTTTCTTTTTTCCACTGTAATATTTTTTCGGTTTTTTTTTGGACGTTCAATCGGATTTTCGGTAACATCAACCACCACCACTTTGATGTCTGTATTGACGTTTACTAATGGCTTTTTTCCGGGCAATCTAAAAAGTTGAGATTTAATTAAAATCTTCTCAATTTTTTTGATTATGCGATATACTGTCGATTCGTTAAGCCCCCAAGATTGTCCTATATGAAAGTAAGTTCTATACTCTCTCAAATATTCTAGGGTCATTAAAACTTGATTTTCTAAACTTAATTTGGATGGTCGCCCGGTTTTTTTCTTTAACTCCTCATTATTTTCTAATAATTTCACCATTTGGTCAAAAGTCTCTGGTTTAACTCCACAAAAGCGTTTGAACTCTTCGGCGGATAACTTTTTTAAGTTTTCGTAGGTCATAGTTTTTCTATTAAAGTTCTTTTCGTTCGCTTCGCGAACGGAACATCCCATTCTACATCAAACTTTTGCAAGAGATCTAGTACAAAGGAAGTTTGTTAGTCTTAAGGTTAGGTATACTAAAAAATTGGGCAACTTTTAATTATACCACGAAAGACTTTTGCAAGAGGTCTAATATTGCCTTTGTCTCCTCCTGTTTCTGCTGTGATGATTCCATTTTTGTTTAGGAAGATGGAGTTGGCATTAATCTTTACTTCGCCTGCTGAACTATTCTTTTCAAAGCTTCTAGCACTAACAACTGCTCCATCAGAGACCATTAACTGCCCAGTGGTAATCTTCAACAACTCTCCCGCTTTTCCTGTCCCTTGAGCTTGAGTAAACAAGCCGCTGCCAAACAGACCATCGGCTGAGGTACCAATCAGTTGAACCGTAGAGTCGGCGTTCACACTCAAGTTTCCCTCGTCCTTTTCACCAAAAGTGCTAGCTGAAACAACTGCTCCATCAGAGACCATTAACTGCCCAGTGGTAATCTTCAACAAATCTACCGCTTTTCCTATTCCTTGAGTTAGAGCTAACAAGCCGCTGGGAAACCCAGCATCGGCGGAGGTACCAATGAGTTGAACCGTAGAGGAAGCATCCACTGTCAAATTTCCTCCGTCCCCAAGACCAAAAGTGGCAGCTGAAGCAACTGCTCCATCAGAGACCATTAACTGCCCAGTGGTAATACTCAAATTTCCCGCTTTTCCTGTCCCAAAAGTTACAGTAAACAAGCCGCTGGGAAACCGACCATCGGCTGTCGTACCAATCACTTGAACCGTAGAGGAAGCATCCACTGTCAAATTTCCGCTTTCCCCTTCACCAAAAGTGCCAGCTGAAACAACTGCTCCATCAAAGACCCTTAACTGCCCAGTGGTAATACTCAAATTTCCCGCTTTTCCTGTCCCAAAAGTGTCAGTAAACAAGCCGCTTAAAATCCGACCATCGGCTGTCGTACCAATCACTTGAACCGTAGAGTCGGCATTCACACTCAAGTTTCCCCCATCCCCTTCACCAAAAGTGACAGCTAAAACAACTGCTCCATCAGAGACCATTAACTGCCCAGTGGTAATACTCAAATTTCCCGCTTTGCCAATTGATCCTTGATTAGCTTGAGTAGTCAAGCGGCTGGCAAACTGACCATCGGCTGTTGTACCAATGAGTTGAACCCTAGAGTCGGCATTCACAGTCAAATCTCCGCCGTCCCCTTCACCAAAAGTGCCAGCTGAAACAACTGCTCCATCAGAGACCATTAACTGCCCAGTGGTAATACTCAAATTTCCCCCATTTCCTGTGGCTCCTGGAAAAACTTGGGCTCCCAAAGCGCTGAGAGTACCATCAGCCGATACACCAATTACTCGAACAGATTCAGAGGCATCCACTGTCAACTTTCCCCCCTGTCCTGAGCCCAATACATTTGTATTTATTTGAGAACCACCCTCAAGACTCAACTGTGAAGCCTCAACCACTATCCCACCGCCATTCTGACTTCTGAGGGTACTCGCTAATACACGAGAGCGATCGCGTAAACTCACATTAGCCCCTTGCACCTGGATACTCCCACCACCTTCCCCACTGGTAATGACTCTAGCCCCCTCGGACAAACTAATATCCTGAAACTCGTTAACTCCTGAATAATCCAACCCAAAACTCGTATCCGTTGGGGTCAGCTTCACCACACCATTAGCACCAACACTCCCCAGCTCAATCCGTCCATCGGTTGCTCTTAACTGACCACCAGGAATAGTAACCTCACCACCAATTAGCCCTAAGGTTTGACCATTTGGTACCCGAAACAGACTAGATTGATTAGTAATACTTCCTGGATTTGATCCATATTGCAAGCCAGATGGTATATTAATAGTCAACAACGGTTTATCATTGGGATTTTTAGTGCTGAAAACTTTACCATCTTCAAACAAAACACTCTCAGCAGTACTCCCAAAAAATGAACCTCCCACATCTAGTCTGCTATTGGGACCAAAGACAATACCGTTGGGATTTATCAAAAATAAATTAGCATTTCCCAATACGCCTAGGGTTCCCAAAATATTGGAAACATTACCTCCGGTTACCCGACTCAGGATGTTGGCAACTCCAGCAGGATTATCAAAATAAGCTCCTGCGAACTCGGCTACATTGAAATCTGAAAAGCTGTGGAATAGATTACTGTCTCTAATCGCCCCACCTTCAATTAAATCTATTACAATTCCGTTAATATTGAGATTGGTTACCACAGAGCTTTCATTCCCCAGGGTATTATCTGGGGTTATTTGCCCTAATGCCGTAGTTGCAGCTAGTAGAGAACACAGCACAAAGGGACTTGCTGCCACAAGTCGGTCAATCCGAGGTTTCATGTTAATCAGTAGAGCTCCCGATGTCTCGAATTATTTCATAAAATACCCTTTGATTATGTTAATTTTTATTAAGTCAATAGGGCAGTAGCCAAGGATGGATCTCAATCCATGAAAAAACACTCTTTGGCAATAGAATGCTAATATCATGTTATAACAATTACCCTTAATAAAAATCTTCCCTATTTCCCTATCTACCCACACTTCTTTTAGTTATAGATTTACAATTATTACATGCACCCCTATCACTATACCAATCCTAAATGAATTGTGATAATTTTTGTTACCTTTTCCCTACTCCCGTCTTGATGCAGTCGCTCATGGGGGAAACCACGCCAGTTGCTCATGGGGGAGACCCCCAAGACCGCACTGGCTCCCCAAGACCGCGCTGCATCGCTACTCCCTACTCCCTACTCCCTGTTCCCTGTTCCCTGTTCCCTGTTCCCTTTGGTATATGACTACAGCAACTAATCCGACTCAAATTAACTCTGGTATTGGCGGTACCAAAAATTTTTACAACTGGAATTGGCAAAACAAACACTATCGAGTCGTCTACGAAACCATCGGCGCAGGAAACCCTGTACTGTTACTTCCTGCTTTTAGTACGGTTTCTAGTAGAACAGAAATGAAAGGTATTGCCAATCTACTCGCTACCAACTATCACGTTACGGTGCTAGATTGGTTAGGATTTGGCGAGTCTCAATGCCCTCCTGTAGATTACAATCCTGTATTATTTCAGCAGTTATTAGCAGATTTTGTTAACTCTGTTTTTAATAATAACTCAATTAGCTTACAGCTGTTTTCAGATGAATTGACCTCACTACCGAGAGCTACAAGCCCCCTAAATCCCCCAATTCTGGGGGACTTTAACTCAATTTCCCCCCAAAGTTGGGGGGCTAGGGGGGCGAAACTTGCTGTAATTGCTGCCGGTCATGCTTCAGGATACGCTTTAAAGTTTGCCCAAGATAATCCAGATAGTATTTCTAAACTAATTTTAGTGGCTCCGACTTGGAAAGGACCGTTAAGAGTAATGGGTTTACCGGATGGAGTGAGAAACGGAGTAAAAAACCTAGTGCGATCGCCCTGGTTAGGTCAGACTCTATACTATCTCAACACTACCCCTTCGTTTCTGCGCTTGATGTATAAACGCCACGTCTATGTGGATGAAAGCAAACTAACTCCGGAATTTATCGCCCAAAAACACAAAATAACTTCCAAAGATGGCGGCAGATATGCCCCGGCTGCCTTTGTTACTGGGGCAATCGATCCTATCGCTAATCGGGAGGAATTTTTGCAGCTTTTAGACTCTGTGCCCATGCCCGTATTAATTATTTTAGCGGAAAATGCACCACCTAAATCAAAAGCTGAAATGATAGCAATGGCGGAGTTAGAACAGGTGCAAACCGTTCGATTAGCTGGAACTTTAGGTATTTCTGAAGAGTATCATGAAGCGGTAACAGCAGTGATTGAGGATTTTATTTAGCTATTTAGCGATCGCTTTTATCGCAGTTATCAGGACGAGTGAGTGACTTTAGTCGTAGGTTTTAGGGAGCAGGTAAGCATATGCGCTACGCGCACGCTACGCGAACAGCTATCAGCTCTCAGCTATCAGCTCTCAGCTGTTTAATATAGCCTATTATAGCCTAGTGAGGTACAAGCATTTTTTTCCCTATTCCCTATTCCCTGTTCCCTATTCCCTGCTCCCTGCTCCCTGCTCCCTGCTCCCTGCTCCCTGCTCCCTGCTCCCTGCTCCCTGCTCCCTGCTCCCTGCTCCCTGCTCCCTAAAAACCCGAAATTTGTACCTCACAAGTCGTAGAATTGCTATATCCTTGACATGATGTATTGGAAGTTGTTCAATTAATGAAACACACGGCTATTAGTCTATTTTGCGGTGCAGGTGGATGTTCTCTTGGGTTTAAACAAGCTGGATATTCAATTCTTTATGCAAATGATAAAGATGCGGCAGCAGTTGAAACATATAGAATAAATTTTCCCGAGTCGTTATGTACCAATGAGGATATCGATAACGTAGATTTTGGGAAGGTTCTTTCTGAAATAGTAATGAAACCAGGGGAACTCGACATATTGATCGGGGGGCCTCCATGTCAAGGCTTCTCCACAGCGGGCTCAAGGTTCTGGGATGATCCAAGAAATAATTTGCTTAAACAATACGTTAAAGCACTAACTATTGTGAACCCAAAATGGTTCATTATGGAAAATGTTGAAGGGCTACTTACCTCCAACAAAGGAAAATATGTATACGAAGCCGCTAAGGCGTTCATTGAACTGGGTTATTGGATTAGAATTGAGAAAATTTATTCTCAAGAATACGGTATACCACAAAGACGAAAGCGAGTTTTAATCATCGGGAATAGGTTGGGGCATGACTTTAGAATGCCAGCACCAAAATTTAAAGTCTCTGGTCAACTATTCCGTAACTCTGACATTACTATTTCTCACGCAATAAACAGTTTGCCGCCAGCAACAAAAGATAAGGGAACCCTACTAAAACCTTTAACCTCGCCTCCTCAAGATGATTTTGATTCTCTTCTTCGTGGAAATGCCACACAAATATCCGACCATTACTATCCAAGTATGAACGGCATCCAGCTAAAAAGAATTACTGCCTTAAAGCCAGGTCAAACAATGAAGGATTTGCCAGAGGAACTACAGCATCAGTCATTTAAGAAGAGAGCAAATAGGCGCGTTGCTGATGGAATGCCGACAGAAAAGCGAGGTGGAGCACCATCGGGACTTAAAAGACTGATTGGAAATGAGCCGAGCTTAACCATCACTGGGGCTGCCACAAGAGAGTTAATACACCCAGTTGAAAACAGACCTTTAACGATAAGAGAGGCAGCAAGAATTCAAACGTTTCCAGATGATTTTGTATTTTGTGGGAATGCCTCTCAGAAAATCCAGCAAATAGGCAATGCAATTCCACCAATTTTGGCTCGTGTATTTGCTGAACATATCCGTGATGATTATGGCTTCGAGGGCGATCAAGAAAATCAAGGTCGCATGCTGGGCTTTTTGCTTACAAAGGCAGGAGCTATGAGCCCAGCGTTAAAAAATACAGAAATTTTGCTTAATAGCCTGATGGAAACCAATAAAACCCATCAATACACAGCTACGGTCATCTCAAGCACCTGAACCAAATTCAGGTAACGTTACCTTAACTTGTTCAAGCAGTTTTTTAGTCCGTTTTTGAAAGAACGATATCCAGAAAAATTATTGATATAGCAAAGAAAGGGATAGTTAGGACATAATAGAGGAGTTAGTAAGCAGGATTTGCGCAAAAATCAATAAGCTATGGCTTATTGATAAAAACTGGCTCATTATCAACAAATTCACTCTATTGTGAGCTCTCTCCACACTTCTTCTCCACCGTTTCTCTTAGCTATTAGGTACACATTATTTTTTCCCTCTTCCCTACTCCCTACTCCCTCCTCCCTGCTCCCTGCTCCCTGCTCCCTGCTCCCTGCTCCCTGCTCCCTGCTCCCTGCTCCCTGCTCCCTGCTCCCTGCTCCCTGCTCCCTGCTCCCTAAAAACCAAAAATTTGTACCTCACAAGTCGTATAATTGCTATAGCCCTCTTCTGTCACTCTCCGAATTCAATGATTAACAAATAAGTCAGATTATCCAGAATTAAAAAAGAATTGATATTGATTAATTTCACTAATTAGCTGATTCAATCCCAGCAATAAGTTACTATTAGGCAAAATATATAACCAGGGAAAAATAATCCATAACATCATAATGGGTTGAATCAGTAAACGAAAATTGTTTAACAGATTTTTCCATCCACCTTTATGATTCCATTGTTGATGATTACTCACCTGGATATCATCAGCATCTGTCACCTTATTGCCCACTTCTGTCGATTTATTTAAAGATAAAAAAGCTGGAGAATTTAAACTAATCATGGTGTACACACAAAAAATTATTTCCCACCATTTTTCGATATCCTTAAACTTAGTAAAACGGTAATCTGTCCATCCTAATTCTTGTTTACACTGACGAAAAGCATACTCTACTCATGTTCTTAATCCATACAAATCTCCCAAGATTTTCTTGAGATTACCTTTCAAATTAGGTAAGCATTCAGGTGATGGGGTTGACAAAAAGGGAAGGATGAGTAGTAGTGTAGAACCATGGAAATCAAACCGCCAGCTATCCCAAATAGCTTTGAAGCTCTGGAACTGCTGCCCCAATCAGTTCTG
>NZ_JAAHHM010000190.1:0-9956 GCF_010692445.1 Moorena sp. SIO3E8
GCGTTCACACTTCTGCTCTTCCGATCACCTAGGATTAATCACTCCCAATCTCCCCATCTCCCCATCTCCCCATCTCCCAATCTCCCCATCTCCCCACCTCCCCACCTCCCCATCTCCCCATCTCCCCATCTCCCCACCTCCCCATCTCCCCATCTCCCCACTCCCCGCACCATCTCCGAGATATGATCAAGAACAGACGTAAATCAAGAGGTACCCCATGTCCCGTAGATGTCAGTTGACTGGTAAAAAGGCCAATAACGGCTATGCCGTTTCTCACTCCCACCGTCGGACTAAGCGCTTACAAAACGTTAACTTACAGGTTAAAAGAGTTTGGTGGGAAGAAGGTAAACGTTGGGTGAAGCTGCGGATTTCCACTAAGGCGATTAAGACCTTACAGAAGAAGGGCCTGCAAGCAATGGCTCAGGAAGCTGGTATTAATCTAAATCATTATTAAGGGAATAGGGAGTAGGGAGTAGGGAGTAGGGAATCGGGAATCGGGAGTCGGGAGTCGGGAATCGGGAATCGGGAACATTTTAAAACAGATATGATATATTAACCCGATAATTGAGCATCTCCCTATCTCCCCATCTCCCCATCTCCCCATCTCCCCGCACTTCCCACACTTCCCACACTCCCGCCCCATCTCCCCATCTCCCCATCTCCCCATGTTTTTTTCTCTGGGGATGATGGGTTTTTCGCTTAATGTGGGTAGGTTAAATCTATGAGTTTTTGGTAAAGGGGATATAGTCTGCCTTTAGAGGAGGTAGGAAAATTCTAGGTTAGGTAAACTGTTAACAAATCGTGGTATTTTTCGTAAATCTCGATAGTATAATTAAATATTTAAGAATATTCTCTATTCGTAGGTAGACCTAACACTATGGGGTTAACCGTAGATAGGTAATCCTTGGCTTCGTTGAAGCATTTGAATATAGGACTACCAATTAAGGCAATTAAGGTGTTTGACATTGATACAAGCAGCAAAAGCTAATGCACGTCAACTATTGCTAGCATGCCTATTGCCTATTGCCTTGATCTATATCATCTAGGGTGCTTGAACTAGTTCGTCTTCAGGAATCTACTCAGGAAATGTGACAGGAAAATCCCTATGTCAACCAGGAAGTCAACCAGGAAGAAGTTAGCGAATGCGATCGCAAAACTACTCCAACAAGTAGTCCAACTCTCTCAAGCCATCACCAAACCTTTGATGCGTTGGCTGTTGCGTAGCTTATTTATTTTACACCGTCGGTCGCGGGTGGCAACCGCTGGGTTTGTGTTACCGACCGCGATTATGGTGACCTTGGTGGTAACCTTGCTGGTAACTGCCATTGTGTTGCGCTCCTTTGACCGGGTCAAAAATGCCAGTAATTATCGCGTCAATCAAGCGGTATTCAATGCCGCTGCTCCAGCCATTGAGCGGGCTCAAGCCAAATTAGAAGCCTTGTTTGCTGACCCCACCCTGCCCCGCTCCACCCCCTCAGAGGATGCGTTGGAAAATGCGTTCCAAAATACAAGATACGACTTTGGTGATGAAAAGCGTTTGATTCTCGAAGACGATGGTAAACAGATAAATACTGCCTGGAGGTTTCCGGTTGATACGGATAATAATGGCCTATTCGATAGCTACACCCTCTACGGAATTTACTTCAAAAGTCCACAGCCAAGTCCAAATCAAAATCCATTAAAAAACGAAAAAACCAGAACCCCTCTACAAGCGAGAACCAGACCGATGGGGGAGTCTGGCGATAGCAAGCGATGTCCCCTAGCCGCTGATACTAGCGCTAGCCTAGTGGATAATTCCGGGTGGTTTAAGTCCGGGTCGAAGTTAAAGAAAAGTATATTTGTTTACACCGCAACGGTGCCGATTGTAGCTGGGGATAACAACATAGATGGTCAAACCTATGAGGCTTACAAGGGTGAGGCCGGATTATCAGCTCTAGAGTATCAGCAAGACCGAGCCAGAATTCCCCTAGCCAACAATGCCATTGTCTACGAGGATGATTTACAAATTACTCCTGGGGAGGGCATCCAGATTAATGGCCGGATTTTTACTAACGGGAATTTTCTCACCGGTAATGAGAAAGAAACTAATGAGTATTTTCAAGTCAGTAGCCCGAAATCTTGTTACTACACGGAAGAAAACAGCAAGATCATTGTCGGGGGCAATATGGCCTTTGGTCGTGTTGATCAGGAAGCCGATAAAAAGGGAGGAACGATACATCTGTTCAGAGGAGATGACCCACCGGCGAAAGTTAAGTTACGCCAAAATGACCATAAATCCGTTGACGAAGACCCCGCTCAGATTGGGGATAACAGCCAAGCCTACACGGCACGAATTAATGCTCTGGTAAATGCTGTCAACGCTAAAGCTCAGGGTGATGAACGAAAAGAACTAGAAAGATACTTCAAAGACCGCACCCGTCGTGTTCCCTATGCAGAAGTTCCCGATGGTGAAGACCCGGGAAATGCCAATCTCCAAGGTACTGGTGACGAGCTTCGACCCCAGGATGATTGGATATTCCCTTATAAACCAGGTACTAGCAACAGTAACAATAAGCTGAAGCTGAATATCAACGGAAACACTCTCAGTCCGGCAGCAACGGAACCAAGCCTACAAGAGGAACGAGGTACGGAAAAAACAATTGGCGATCGCGTTTTGATCGGTCATGGCTTACCTGCTCTATGGTGGGATAACAATGCACAGCAATTCCAGGGTGCCAGAGCTCAACAAGCCATAGATGATACGGTTGAGTGGGATGACTTTCAGGATGAGGACAATAAGCTGCGCTACCGCACTACCCAAATCACTCCCTTATCTGAGTTAGGGGATACTGACCGCAATGGTTTCTGGGAAGCAGCAGCAGCCAGGCAACCGGTTCAGCCTCTGGAAGGGTATGGGGGATTGCGGGTAGTCACCGGTGCTGGGATTTATGTGGATGATGATGAGTTGGGTCTGTTGACGAGAACCAAAGGACAACCTATATTCCCTCGCAATAATGATGGTCGCCCTGACTTGGAGTCTTATTTACCCCCTCCTGGTTGGGATATTAGGTTTGTGGATCCATCAAATACTGGAGGTAACAGAATACAGCTAAATGACATAATAAACCAATTGGATGGAGATGAACCCATACTGGTCTGGCCAGATACCATGCCCATGCATGGTGGGGTAGGTGTTGATTTAACTGGTAATAATGGTGATGGTCCTGCTGGTATTACTGACGCTAACCAGAAAAGTGACCTATTGATGAGGGCAAGTGCCGTTTATCACTACACCCAAAAGCCAGGAAAGAACCCAGAAGAAGAAAATTTTAACCAATTACCGATTGCCTGTGTCAGTAGCTACTATGACCCCACAGATGAAAACTCGGCTAAAAATAATGTTGAATACTATAATTTTCCATCGGGGCAGGTAGAACCAAATGAAAATGGAAGGTCTAACAATGGCATCGTTTACACCTTTCCTGATAGAACTTTGGAAGATAAACCAACACTGGAACGACAAGCCCGATTAGTATTTCCAGATGGGCGTCTTGCCAATGAACCCTTGAAAATAGCCTTAGACAAAGCAGACAATGACCGCACCCTAGCTGATAATTCAGCCATTGATACCGCAATTTGCGCCCTACAAATCTTAAAAAACCCTACAGCTAATCAAAGTCAGGAAAATATTCCTAATGACGCAATCTACGAACAGTCCTTTTTGAATGCCAGACAAGTCCAGGATATTAATCAGGCTCCTAACACTCCCCATACCTATGACCTAGGGATAGAAGACCGTCAGCCTCTGGAAATCAGGGCTACGGTGTTGGATCTCAATCTGCTCAGAACAACACCAATTGATGGATTAACCAACGGTAAAGGTCCCACCCCAGAATTTCTGCTACCGGATAGTGGGGTTATCTACGCCACCCGTGATGATGCTTTACCAGACCTAAGTCGGAATGATCCCAACGCTACCCGTGAAGAAAATCTCAGCTCCAGTAGCGTAGACTTTACCCTAGACCCCACCCGCCGTCCCAATGGAATTATGTTACGCAATGGGACAGTGCTAGCCCGTAAAGACCAAAGTAACTTATTTGACTTGACAAATCCGGCAGGAGCAGAGAAAGGGTTAATTTTAGCCACGAATTTGCCAGTGTATATCCAAGCAGCGGAAAACGAGATTGGAAATGGGACAACATCTGGCTTTAATTTGCACCAAACCCCTGGGGGAAATTTGGTGGAAGAGTTTACGGATCAACTGGAAAATCAGCAATGGCAGCCTAATCAAAATGGCAATTTCTACGGTCGTGAAACTCTCGACGGAAACTTTGCTTGTCGCAAAGATGATCCTAGATTGGAAAATTGTAATTCAGGGGATTTGTGGCGACCAGCTGTAGTGATTGCTGATAGCGTTACCCTACTGTCTAATAATTTTCAGTTTGGTTACCGCTCCGATGGGGACTATGACCTGAGGGGAATACCAATGGGTATTGACTTGGACGGGAATGGTCAATTAATAGAAACTGTCAGTGAGGCTACAGATAATGCTGACCTGAATGGTGATGGTGATAGAACTGACCCTGAGGTGATAGAGTCTCAAATTGTCTACGGTTATGACGTAGACGGGGATGGTGACTTAACAACACAATTCAATGAGACAGATATTAACTTTAACCCTAATACTAATGAAGGCTTTGACCTAAATGGTGATGGTGATACAACTGACACTAACGTTCCGGAGTCTGAGATACCTGTTGCTGTAGGACTCAAACTTAATGGCATATTTGACAATAATTTTGTCACTAGTGCCAACTGGTGGGATGTCAATGATGACAATATTATTGATAATCCAGATGGGAGGGGCAACCCTCAGCCTAGTACTTTACAAAATCAGAACTTTAGAAATTTAAACAGTTCCTACCTAAGCAATTTTGTCACTCCGATTCAGCGACGGGTAGAATTTCCAGAGTATGTCATGGAAATCTGTCGGAAAGTGCCGGTTTCAGCCTGTACACCTGATGACTGGGTGGTTGGAATTGATGATAATCGTAATAGTCAATTTGAGCCAGGAGAAGATGAACCGGCTAGTGAGACCATTGTGGGAACTAATTTCGAACGACTTTTGTCCGGTACAACCGCAACAGTTGCCATAGATCCTGCCGATCGCCGCTATCCCCGTCGCGTTGCTTTCCTCAGGGATGCTAACAATAATAACTTGGATCTAAATAATGGCAATCTTCCGACTCTTCTGGGAATAAATAATAGTGGGAATGTAGAAAAATACCCATATGCTAGTTTCAATCCTAATACCCTTCGACGAGTTTCACGAACTGCTCTGTGGTATAGAACAGCTAGAGAACAAAATAACCCTACCGATAACAGTGCAGCAGGACTAAGCTTCGGTGGTAACAGACCACTTTTTTACCAAATACCATTAGATTCAACAAACCGAAACGCACCAACAACAGCCCAACCGATGTTGGTACCAGTCCTACAAGTTCACTCCCTGACTGCTCAACCCGGAGGAAGGGATAACGGACTCCGGATAACAGAAGGGGAATGTGTGGAAATCGAACAGGGCTGGACACAGCGAGCCAATCAAGTCGGAGAAACCTTCAATGTAGTGATTGCTTCCGGGGATAGTCCCCCAAGCCCAAATGAAAATAATGGTGGTTTAGCTAACTTCGTCCGTTACCTAGAAAACTGGCAGCAACCGGGTGGAACTTGCGGCGAACCAAAGGGTATTCCGGCTCGGATCAGCGGCTCCCTGATTCAGTTCAAGCGTTCGGCCTATGATACAGCCCCATTCTGGCATGGCCCCCAGAATGCCCCGAATATAAACGTCCCCAGTCGATTTGGATACGAGATAGATAAGGATGATCGAGGTAATGGGTCCTTTATGCCCTATGCCACTGGTAATGGCAAACTGCCCTATTACATGGCACCCCAACGTCGATATGGTTTCGATGTGGCTCTGCTGACTCAGTTACCAGACCTGTTCTCTGGCCTGTTTACCACTCCCCCAGCGGGAGACCCTGATGAGTTTTTCCGGGAAGTTTCCCGAGATGACCGATGGGTCAAAACCTTACTCTGTGCTGAAGACGATAAAGGAAATCTAGCAGTTAACGGGCGCTATTGCCCGTCAAAAAACGGTGCTTGAAGGTTGAAGGTTGAAGGTTGTTCGCGTAGCGTGGCCTTTGGCCAAGGTTGTTTGGTTGAAGGTTGGAGGTTGTTCGCGTAGCGTGGCCTTTGGCCAAGGTTGTTTGGTTGAAGGTTGGAGGTTGTTCGCGTAGCGTGGCCTTTGGCCAAGGTTGTTTGGTTAAAGGTTGAAGGTTGAAATTATGAATAATCAAGCACGATTGTAATTAATCTCAGGGTGGTGGGCAGTGCCTAGCACCCTGATTTGCCGGGAAATGAATTGGTCTCAACTCCTACATCTACTCCCTACTCCGGTTCCCCCCTTATTAAGGGGGGTTAGGGGGGATCGAACACTCCCTGGGTGGTGGGCAGTGCCAACCCAAGCCTACGGCAAGCTAATCAATCTAACTCAAGCACTGCCCACCCTACATCTCCCGACTCCCGACTCCCTTAATAATTCCAAAACCATGATTAATCCCCAAAAGCAACAACCCCTTTCTCAATCATCAGAGGCTGGTTTCACAATTATGGAATCCTTGATGGCAATGCTGATTATTACTATTCTGATGCTTGGCATCTCACCCATGATTGTCTTAGGAGTGGCAAATCGAGTCCAGTCGCGACGAGTAGAACTAGCAGTGCAAGCAGCTAGGGCCTACATCGATGGTGTACGGAGTGAAGCGATTACTTTTCCCGAACAAACGGTAACAATGGATGCTGAAAATATCTTAACAGAAAGAAATAAATTGGCTGAAACTAAGGCTCCTAAACCATCAGACTTAAATAACAAGTGTGACAAAAATTCCTATTGCAATAATAAAAAAATTCTCTACTGCGTAGACCTTGATGAAGAAGCTGGCTGTAGCAAGAACAGTTCAAGAGACTTAATCATTCAGGCATTTCGGAGTATCCCGGCAGGCAACTCTAGCAAGCCTGAAAAAACCTACTTTCTGGGGGTGCGGGTTTACCGAGCTGATGCTTTTAAGGATAATGGTGATTTGAGCATTGGTGAGAAGGGGGCTAAGGCGAAAGCGATTGGACCTGGATTAAGCGATCGCAAAGCCCCCCTAGTAGAAATGACTACAGAAATTACCACAGGTACACCGGATTTTGGCCTTTTTTGCCAGCGTCTAGGGGGTTGTGAATAATCTTGTAACGAATACGGTAATTACTATCAAATACTACTGACAAAAACCCTAACCATGATTAGCTCACTCAGAAAGTTACTCGCCCACCAACTGAAAAGCAACAAGCCTAAGGTCAACCATGGCGGCTTCACTTTAATTGAACTGCTGGTGGCAATGATTGTGGCGGTACTGATCATCGCACCACTATTGAGATTTATGATTACTATCGTCGATACCGACCGTAAAGAGCAAGCCAAGGCTACTTCAGAACAAGAAATCCAAGCGGCTATGGACTACATAGTCAGAGACTTGGAGCAAGCGGTCTATATCTACGATAACTCTGGAGTGGAAAGAGACCATGCTGGAACAGCGGATGAATCTGGAATCCGAGACCAAATCCCACCAGTTGCTGCAGCACCAGGTTGTAAAACAGATAACTGTCAACCTGTGCTGGTATTCTGGAAGCGGAAGCATTTTGATAGAGATGACACAGTCGGTGGAAAAACTATTGGCGACTTTACCAATAAAAATGATACCTTTGTCTATGCTTTGGTTGCCTATTACTTAATCACTGAAGAAAATGATAATTGGTCAAATATTGCTAGAATTGGTCGGTTTGAAATTCGTGATAAAGTCATCGATGAAACTTCAAATAAAGCCAATCAAGTTGGTATACCTGCTAGCCCAGGCTTTGACTCTTTTGATATCACTAATACGAGAGGAAGCAGCCTCAAGCAAAAGTTGAATCAGTGGGAAAAAGAGGATGCTGCTTACACTACTCCAGTTCAAATCTTGGTAGATTACATTGACAACACAGAAACGGGAATAGAACCAGATTGTCCAAGTGTCTTTCCCAAATCAGCTCAACAGGGAGATTTGCAAGTTCCAAGTGAACCAAACGGTGGGTTCTATGCCTGTGTGGATGCAGATAAAAGAATCGCCCAATTATTTTTGAGAGGGAATGTTTTAGCTCGGCTTAAGAATAATCCAAAAGACTATGAATACAAACAAGAGCGGTCTAGCTATTTCCCTAGCGTAACCATGCAAATTGAAGGACGGGGTTTCTTGAATGACTAATATAGCAGTTTTTTTTAGGGAGTCGGGAGTCGGGAGTCGGGAGTCGGGAGTCGGGAGTCGGGAGTCGGGAGTAGAGATCCCCCCTAACCCCCCTTAATAAGGGGGGAACGGAGGAATAAGATTGAATTGACTTGATAAATATCAGAAGCGCTATAGCATTATATGTTTACATATTACCGAAAAATGGAAGATAATCAAAGGCTAAACCATAAACCAAATAAGGATGCTGGCTTCACGTTGCTGGAATTAATAGTAGTTATCTTACTAGTAGGAATTTTATCTGCAATTGCTGCTCCCAGCTGGCTGGCTTTTGTGAATCGACAGCGCGTGAATAAAGTAAATGAGAGAGTATTAAGTGCAATCCAGGAAGCCCAGCGAGAAGCGAAAAAGAAAAAACTCAGCTACAGCGTTAGTTTTAGGATGCTCGGCCAAGATCCACAAGCTGCAGTTTATCAAGATCAGTATCAAGATAAGGATAATGACTGGAAAGATAACACACCAGAAAACTTTCAATGGCAGAGTTTAGTTGGTGATTTAGGTGTAAAACCAGAGCAAGTTTGGGTGGGAACAAACCTAACTGGTAACAACCAATCTGGGGCAACATTATCGATTTTGAAAGAGGAGAGAAAAATTACCTTTGATAACCAGGGAGTTATAAAAAATGCACAAATTGACTCAGAGGAATTTGGCTTAGCTATCGTAGTCGCTGTTCCGAATTCTAAGGAGAAAGACAACCCTATTGAAGCTACCCAGCGATGTGTAAAAATAAAAACTATCTTGGGTGCCCTAGAAACTGACAGAAAAGGGGGATGTCCTTCTTCAACATAGTGCTGAGTGGGTTAGAAAGGAAAAAGGTCAAACTTCAATCAGGGTGATAGTCGATGCGATTCAATAGCCAACAGGGCGATCAATCCCGAGGTGATGCGATTGCGCTACGCGCACGCTGCGCGATCGCTGGATTCACTCTACTGGAAACTATTCTGATAGTGTTAGTAGTTGGACTATTGGCTGCGATCGCAACCCCCAGCTGGCTCACCTTTATCAATCATCTGCAGCTCAACATTGCCCAAGACGAAATTTACCGAGCCATGCGGATTGCCCAAAGCAACGCCAAACGAGACAAAGACATCTGGCAAACTAGCTTTCGAGAAAAAGATGGCATTGTCCAGTGGTCAATTCACCCAGCTATGGGAAAAACATGCATTTTAGATCAAGTCCATTGGCATAGCCTTAGCTCTACCATCGCCATCTACAAAGACAAAAATAAGAAAGGTAAATCCGAGACTACCCTAGCCAAACCAAAGGGAGACTGTTCAAATACTGGAGTATGGCGAGTCCAGTTTAACTACAAAGGAAACACCAACGGACAATTGGGACAAATCACCCTAATCACCAAGAACAATAGCACCACTCAACGTTGTGTTTACGTATCCACCCTAATCGGAGCCCTGCGCAAGGGTAGATATCATCCTAAACCGAATAACAGTAAGAAGTATTGTTATTGAGGGAATCGGGAATCGGGAATCGGGAATCGGGAATCGGGAATCGGGAATCGGGAATCGGGAATCGGGAATCGGGAATCGGGAATCGGGAATCGGGAATCGGGAATCGGGAATCGGGAATCGGGAATCG
>NZ_JAAHHM010000191.1:0-9900 GCF_010692445.1 Moorena sp. SIO3E8
CTTTGTATCTTGATGGTATTCCTTTAATGAAACGACTCTTTCAAGCTTGTTGCTCTACTAATGCTCCTCCTACTCTTGCTATACCTGTCTAAACCTTATTCTTTGTCTTTTTAAAAGAGCCGCACCCAAACCATATCAGCCAAAAATAAGGGCTTAGACTGGGAGAAACAGCCGATACCGTTTAAAGACTACAAAGTTGGGACTAACTTTGACTTAAAACCATACTTCTCACAAGACCGGGAGCAGTTTACCTCTGAACCGAGTAGAACTTGGTGGCGGCTGTCCCAGTTACTACTGTGTAGTTATGGTTTGACGGCTAGGGTGGAGACCATGGGAGCACCACTTTATCTGAGGGCAGCTCCCTCTGCTGGTGGCTTATACCCAGCTGAAGTTTATTTGATTTCCCGTGGTACTCCTGTATTACCAGCAGGACTGTACAACTATCAGTGTCTGAGCCATTCTCTAGTTCATTTTTGGCAGAGTGACGTTTGGAGTACACTGCAAGAGGCTTGCTTCTGGCACCCAGTTTTGGAGAGTACAGAACTGGCTATTGTAATTACAGCGGTATTTTATCGCTCTGCCTGGCGCTATGAAGACCGGGCATACCGCAGGATTTTTCTCGACACTGGTCATCTGCTCGGTAACATTGAGTTGGCTGGCGCTCTGAGTGATTACCGACCTCACCTCATTGGTGGATTTGCCGATGAAAAAGTTAATGAACTGCTTTATCTAGACCTGGAACAAGAAGGAGCGATCGCAGTAATTCCCCTGGCCGATCAGCTTAAAGTTGAACAAAACTTGCCCATCGCCCCAACTGTGTTGCCATCTCCTACTGAGGTTAATTACCCAGACATTCCAGATGGGGAATTATTGGGGTATTTGCACCGCGCTACGGAAATTAAAGAGGGTGGTGATTGGAAGGCTAAGGATAAGACTTCAAAGAGTACAGAAATTGACGAGCAGTTAGAAGACAAGTACAACTTTCCGTTTTGTGATAAAGTTTCAACGGCTACAAACCCCATAGATTGGGGGGAGTTAACCAAGTCAGGTAATGCTCCGAAAGCATGTTTAGATACTATTCTAAAACGACGCTCTACCCGAGCTTATAGTGCAGCTAATCTGACCTTGGAGGAGCTAAAAGCTCTTTTGGATTTTACCTACCAACCTCAGCATTACATTGAACAGGGGTTAGATGGAACACCAGATTATTTTGATTTAAGTTTAATCGAAACATTTATAGCAGTATCTGGGGTTAATGATCTAGAAGAAGGCTGCTATTATTACGCCCCTAACGCTCAAGAATTGCGGCAAATTCGCTTTAAAAACTTCCGGAAGGAATTGCATTTTCTCTGTTTAGGGCAAGATTTGGGTCGAGATGCCAGAGCAGTGGTGTTCCACACCGCAGACTTACAAAAAGCAGTGGCTAGATTAGGCGATCGCGCTTACCGTTACTTGCACATGGATGCTGGTCATCTAGGACAGCGGCTGAATCTAGCAGCTATTTACTTGGGTTTAGGAGTAAGTGGTATTGGTGGCTTCTTTGATGACCAGGTCAATGAAGTTTTGGGTATCCCTGTTGATGAAGCGGTTGTTTATATTACAACTTTGGGGCGTCCTAGAACACGTCTTTGAGGAGTAGGGAGTAGGGAGTAGGGAGTAGGGAGTAGGGAGTAGGGAGTAGGGAGGTGGGGAGGTGGGGAGGTGGGGAGATGGGGAGGTGGGGAGATGGGGAGATGGGGAGAATTTTATTATTCTTTATCAAGGGTCATGGGCATCAGGCGTGGAATGGGCATCTTGCCCGTTATCAATATTTTCATTCTCAAGTAGAATGGGCATCTTGCCCGTTCCTGGTGGGGTAACTAATACCAGTTTTCAAAAGTAGCGTCATACTTACAATAAAAACATGACCATATACATTGGCTTTCGCAATCTGTATGTATGTCATGACTTTTTATTTTTGGTATAAGTTGAATGTACCTCATTACTGTTGAAAAACTCTATACCTCTCTTCTGTCAGTCTCCGATGACTCTCGATTCCCGATTCCCGATTCCCGATTCCCCACTCCCGTTTTTAAACAGAAAACCCCAACTCGATAGCTGGGGTTTCTCAGAAGGAATCAAATTTGTCAAAAAAGTCTCAAAAGAGGTCGGTCAGTGCGGTGGCGTGGTAACCGAAGACCCAGAATTAGCCAGGGTTTCCGGTCAATTTATTGCTGCTAATCGACCGCCCACCAATAAAAAAGACTTTTGACAATTGGTCGATGTTTTGCTAATTTAATCAGCGAAAAGCTGATTGATCGCGCTAAACAAAACTTCAACTTCTCCTTTTTTATTTCATTTATTTTTTTAGAATCGAATCTAGATCGAATCTATATCTTCCATGATAATCATAATCATACCGTGGTGCCGTGAAATATGGTGGCCGCCCATAACCCGATTGAGCTCGTCGTCAGACAACTGTAGGAGGTCGGTTTCTTGGCTTGGTCTGGTTTCTAGATCTAGGATCTTGATCTTTTCTTTCATGCTATCTCTCCAAATCAGCTTGGTGTAATCTGTGCTCTGTGGCAAGAATAAAATCGGATAAAAAGAGAAGTCAAGGCTTTTTTCACATTTTTATTTCTATATAAGATTTTTTTTATTTTTAAGCAGGTGTAATTTAAAAAAGGTGTAGTTTAAATTGGATAGGAAAAGACGTCAATACTTTTTTCACATTTTTTTTTGAGTTACGCATTTTATTAAGCCTGTGTAAAGCCTGTGTAATTTCAGCAATTTTTTTAGTGAAGTAGGTGCCACTTTATGGCAGATTTTATTTACATCAAAAGCTTACCAATTAAGGGTTACAGCGATTTAGTAAGCCTTCACAATTAGCCTTAAAGGGTTAAACCAAAGTCAGAGTAGGTAACAATAGGGGAATCGGGAATCGGCAGTCGGGAATCGGGAGTGGGGAGATGGGGAGTGGGGAGATGGGGAGATGGGGAGATGGGGAGATAGGGATAATTTTTGTGTTGTATAAATGGAAGATGATTTTAATAATTTTGTAGAATGGGCATCTTGCCCGTGATCAATATTTGTAGAATGGGCATCTTGCCCGTTATCAAGATTTTCCCTTCCCGATTCTGTCAGTTTCCAATGACTCCCGATTCCCGATTCCCGATTCCCCACTCCCGTCTTTAAACAGAAAACCCCAACTAGGTGCCACGCTTTGTAGTAGGTTCCTAGCTGGGGTTTCTCAGAAGGAATCACATTTTTCAAAAAAGTCTTACAAGGGCAAGAGGTCGGTGGCGTGCCAGGTAGAAGACCCGGTCGTAGCCAGGGTTTCCCGTCAATTAAGACGTGCTAATCGACCGCCCATCGCCGATAAAAAAGACTTTTGACATAACGGAGAAAGATGTTTTGCGTTTGCTACAAAATACTACGCCAAAAATCGACGCCACAACTCCTGACGCACACCAAGCTTCCCTATCTGAATCGACTTGTTCACAAGAAAACTCAATCGTGGAAATTCTACAACAGAATGTCCGCCTTTTACCTTTTTTTCCTCCTCGTATGACAACTTTATTAGGAGGTCGGTTTCTTGGCTTGGTCTGGTTTCTAGATCGTTGATCTGGATCAAATATTTCATGTACATCAAATCAGCTTAGTGTAATCTGTGATCTGTAACAATAGTCAAATATCAGAGGAAGATAAGTCAAGGTTTTTTTTACGTTTTTTGAGAATTTTATGGAAAATTGGTAATCACTTTTTTTATTTTTTTTCTTAAATTTTAAGCAAAGTATTACAGTATTTTAGTATTTTTAAAAAAGTTAAGTAAAGTAATAAATAATTTTATCTATTATTCTATTTAATAGATGATTTTTTTACAAAAGTTAAGCAATAAATAATTTCATATATTATTCTATTTAATAGATTCAGAGTAGGTAACAATTAATAGGTGCTTTATACGGGAATCGGGAATCGGGAGTCGGGAGATGGGGAGATGGGGAGATGGGGAGATGGGGAGAATTATTGTGTTGTATAAATTGAGGATGATTTTAATAGTTTGGTGGAATGGAAATCTTGCCCGTGATCAATATTTGTAGAATGGGCATCTTGCCCGTTATCAATATTTTCGCTTCCCGATTCTGTCAGTTTCCAATGACTCCCGATTCCCGATTCCCGATTCCCGATTCCCCTCTTTAAACAGAAAACCCCAACTAGGTGCCACCCTTTGTAGCAGGCTCTACCGCTGGGGTTTCTCAGAAGGAATCAAATTTGTCAAAAAAGTCTCATCAAAAAAAGAGGTCGGTGCAGTGCGGGGTAACCGAAGACCCAGAATTAGCAAGGGTTTCCCGTCAGTTTATTGCTGCTAATCGACCGCCCATCGCCGATAAAAAAGACTTTTGACGCTTTGGTCGATGTTTTGCTAATTTAATCAGGGAAAAGCTCACCTACCCCCTTCCTAGGATCAACACCATGCCTCATAACAAGTGCACAAAATATGCTTTCCATGCAAATATATGCACCCCCCTATCACCCGATTGAGCTCGTCGGACGACAACTTTTGGAGGTCGGTTTCTTGGCTTGGTCTGGTTTCTAGATCTAGGATCTTGATCTTTTCTTTCATGCTATTGCTTTTCAATCCAAATCAGCTTGTAATCTGTGCTCTGTGACAAGAGTAAAATATCAGAGGAAGAGAAGTCAATGCTTTTTTCTCATTTTTTTGCCTACTTAAGCATTTTTTATAGTTAAGCATTTTTTGAGTTTTAAGGAAGTGAAATTTATTTTTTTAGTTAAGCATGTGCCACTTAATGGCACATCTTATTCAACTCAAAATTTTGTCAGTCTTCAAACATAAAACCCCAACTAGGTGCCACTTAGGTAGCAAGCTCCTAGCTGGGGTTTCTTTTACGGAATCAAATTTGTCAAAAAAGTCTCATTTGGGCAAGAGGTCGGCGGCGTGCTAACCGAAGACCCAAAATTGGCCAGGGTTTCCGGTCAATAAATTGGCTGCTAATCGACCGCCTATCACCGATAAAAAAGACTTTTGAGTAATGGTCGATGTTTTGCTATGCTAGGCGTCTAAGTCGTCGTTAGGGCAGATGTAACACACCCCCCCTCCCCTAAAACTAACACTAAAAAAATTATAATTATATTGAAATCGATATCCTCCTCCCACGACTTTGTTGAGGTCGTCCAGTGAAAACTCGTTGAGGTCGGTTTCTGGGCTTGGCCTTGTTTCTAGATCTTGGATATGGATTTTTTCTTTCATATAAACTCCATCAGCTTAGTGTAATCTGTGCTCTGTGGCAAGAATAAAATCGGATAAAAAGAGAAGTCAAGGCTTTTTTCACATTTTTCTTTAGTTAAGCAAAAGCAGGTGTAATTTCAGCAATTTTTTAAGTTATAATGGTGCCACTTTATGGCACATATTAGTTACATCAAAGCCATACAATGTAAGGTTTACAGCGATTCAATCAGCCTTCAAAATTAGCTCAGTAAGGGGTAGACAATAGTCAGATTAGGTAACAATTACTAGGTATTTTAAACAGGGGTATCGAATCATATAAGGGTGACACTAAAGTCAGATTAAGTAACAATTACTAGGGGGTTAATGGAACAGGTAAAGGTGAAATTAGGGAACAATTACTAGGGGCTTAATAAGGGAATCGGGAGTCGGGAATCGGGAATCGGGAATCCGGAGTCGGGAAATCGGGAATCGGGAGTCGGGATGCGATCGCATAGAGTTGGGAATCGGAAGTCGGGAAATCGGGAGAGAGATTAGAGATTATGGATGCGATCGCGTTCGCGTTCGCGAAGCGTGACCAAAGGTCAAGCGTGACCAAAGGTCAAGCGTGACCAAAGGTCAATCGCATAGAGTCGGGAGTGGGGAATCGGGAGTCGGGAGTCGGGAATCGGGAAATCAAGAGAATCTCTAGCCTTGAAACAATAGTCACACCCAAGCCGTAATAGCTTGGGTGTCGCTTTTTATATGTCTGCCAGGCATTTTATATAGCGCTATACATAAACGGTTTGACATTGATACAAGCAGCAAAAGCTGTTCTAGTCAACAGTTGGCAGTTGGCAATTCCCGATTCCCGATTCCCGATTCCCGATTCGCGATTCCCGATTCCCGATTCCCGATTCCCGATTCGCGATTCCCGATTCCCGATTCCCGATTCGCGATTCCCGATTCGCGATTCCCGATTCCCGATTCCCGATTCCCAAAATGTAAACTTTGTTTTCGCTATGTTACATTAATTTTAATACTTTCTTAAGCATTCTTACCTAGAGGATTAATCAACTACATGGCGGAACCAACCCATCTGGCTGAGCTTGAGCAGGGTCTAAAACTCTGGAATCAATGGAGAGACAATCATCCCACACTAATCCCTGACCTGATGGAGGTAGACCTGAGTGGGCAAAACCTCAATGGTTTCAATCTCTTTCAAGCGGAGCTAATGGGAGCTAACTTGAGTGGGTCATTGCTGATTTATACTGACCTGACTGAGGCTTGTGTAGTTGGGGCAACATTTGATAAAGCTATTCTTCGTCACGCTTACTTGAATCGAGCCAAGCTTACCCGTACATCCTTCCAAAGAGCAGACCTGACTATGACATCTTTGGAAGAGGCTAACCTAATTAGGGTTAACTTTTCTCTGGCAGACCTTGAGGGAGCTAATTTGTATAGAACTAACCTGATTGCTGTGAATTTCACTAAAGCCAATCTCAGTAGGGTCAACTTCACGGAGGCGGTGATGACTGGGGCTAATCTCAATGAAGCTAAGCTGATTGGTAGTAATTTTGATAAAGCTAACTTAACAGGAGCAGATCTGGTTAAGGCGAATCTGAAAGGGGCTAACCTTAGTCAAGCTAATCTTAGTTATTCCAATCTCAGAGAAGCTAACCTGAGTGAAACCAACCTCAGAAAAGCGAATCTTACTGGAGCTGATTTAACTCATGCCAACCTTCAGGGGGCTAATCTGATTGAAGCGGAACTTGATGGGGTGATATTGAATACGAGTATTTAGTTGGATGGGAATAGGGAGTAGGGAGTAGGGAGTAGGGAGCAGGGATTAGGGAGTAGGGAGTAGGGAATCGGGAATCGGGAATCGGGAATCGGGAGTAGGGAAGAAATAGGTGTGTCTACTTCATTAATAGTAAGCATTGAGTAGTCAGCAGTCAGCGGTCAGCAGTCAGCTGTCAGCGCTCAGGCAAAGGCTGACCGCTGATAGCACCTTAAGTAGCACCTCAAGTAGCCCATAGGCTGATAGCTGATAGCTGATAGCTGATAGCTGATAGCTAATAGCTGATGGCTGATAGCTGATAGCTTATAACTGATAACTGATAGCTGATATAGCACTACCCATTAAGATTAGGACATTACTAAACTCCGAAACTTAATCATAGCTTACTTCTGACTTCTGACTTCTGACTTCTCACTTGCGCGTAGCGCTATAACTGATAACTGATGGCTGATGGCTGATAGCTGATAGCTAATAGCTGATAGCTTACGCTTTAGTGCAGAAGTGCTTTATAAAAAATATTTCCATGGGCTTGTCGAGTCTTGATTAAGTCGGCTTTGATCGAGATATCCGCACTCACATTCTGCATAAATTGCTAATGATCAATTTTCAGCTGCCATGGTCTGATCGCGGCCATACCTCTGAATCTTCTGTGAAGAAAAAACACTGTAATGGTTCAATAGGTCAAATTAAAAAAATCAGACAGGGTGCTCTAGGTAGTTTCTTTGTGACTCTGTTTTGGGCAATTACCCCACCAGTTTTTGCCGCTGAGTATCTCACTCTACGCTTGGGGCCATTTGAGCAATCGGTTGCTATCACTGAATTAGAAAAGTTTGCTGAGACAGGGGAGTTATCACGAGCACTGCAACCCTATCGAGATATCCTCACGCCACAGATCCGGAAGATTTTGACCAATAGCCTCAAACTCAACCCTAAGACTACAGAAACCTTTATTAATGACCTGCTTCTTTCCAGCGATGGGGCACGGTTGTTGGACAGACTAGGGTTAGCACTCCCTGATAGTAGTTTAGAGCAATTAAAAGCTGCGCTGTTGTTAGGAGCAAGGCAAGTTAATGGTTTAAGTGTGCTGAGTTTTTTACGGGCTTATCCAGGAGAAAATATCACTTTGGATGCTTCGTCTGCTGTTGGCATTGCCCTACAGCTCAATGCTTCCTACTGGAAGAGTTTAGCAGTTGGTCCAATTTTAGAGCAAGATTTGGCTGTTGCGGACGCTGCCACCTTTCGCCCTAAATTTGACCCTGCTAGTATTGGTCCTCAATTGGTTAAACAGCGTAAACTAAGACTAAGAGACCAACAACGGCAACGTACTATTATTGTAGATCTATACTGGGCTGATGATACTACTGGACCTTTGGTAGTTCTCTCCCACGGATTTGCTGCAGACCGCAAATTTCTGAGATATTTAGCACGCCATCTAGCTTCCCATGGTCTTACGGTTGCTTCCCTAGAGCATCCTGGCAGCAACTTTACCAGGATTAACAACTTGTCAGCACCAGGTAAACTTGGGGATTTGTTACCTCCGGGGGAGTTTATTGACCGCCCCAAAGATGTCAGCTTTCTCCTGGATGAGTTGGCTGACATCAATGAGAAATATTCTACCATGCTTGGGAAACTGAATACTCAACAAGTTACAATTATTGGTCATTCATTGGGGGGCTACACGGCTTTAGCGTTGGCTGGGGGAAAACTAAATTTAGAGGAACTGCGACAGTTTTGTAAAAATCGCTCTCCTGTGGGCAGATCCCCAGCAGATTGGTTCCAATGTGCAGCGGCTGATTTACCAGAAGACGAGGTTAATCTTACTGATCAGCGAGTGGTGCAAGCGATCGCATTGAATAGCGTAACGGGGCGTTTGTTTGGTACTAAGGGTTTGCGTCAAGTTACTGTACCAACCTTAATGTTAACGGGTACCGAGGATGCCATTACACCAGCTCTAGACCATCAGTTACGGTCTTTTAATCAGTTGGGGGGTTCTAAGTATTTGATTAGCGCCATTGGTGGCACTCACCTCAGTGTGACTGACCCGAAAAATCTTAACGATGCGATCGCTAGAAGTACTTTAGTCAAAGAGGTGGTTGGGGACGATGCCCATAGCCTGCGGCAACTGGTCAAAGGTGTAAGTTTAGCGTTTATTAAGCAGCTAACTCCAGAAGCTCAACGCTATGAACCATTTTTAACCCCAGCCTACGCTCAATCTCTGTCAAGTCCCAAAATTTCCTTGCGTCTGAGTACAAAATTACCCGCAAGCATGGCGACTTGGTTTCAAGTTATATCCGTGGGAAATCAGCAGGTTGCTATCAACTTTAAGGACGTAAATTCTGGGTCTATCAGCTCAAGTCAATTCTATTTTTATCCTAACATTAAAATGATGACCCCGAATAGTTTTTGCATTGAACAGCTGAATCAATTGTTCACTAAACTTGTGAACAAGTATCGCGAAAAAGCAAGTCGTATCAGTTAAGTTTAATAGTTTTAGGGAGTAGGGAGTAGGGAGTAGGGAATAGGGAATAGGGAATAGGGAATAGGGAGTGTGGGGAGATGGGGAGATGGGGAGATGGGGAGATGGGGAGATGGGGAGATGGGGCGTCAGATCAGTAGACCTCTTGCATAAGTCTCATAAACCGTGGGTGTTGACAAGGCAAAAGGCATGCATACAAAAGGGATAGATTTTGATTTCATATTTATTTTTGCGCATAGGTCTAGTTTTCCCGATTCCCTACTCCCGATTCCCTACTCCCGATTCCCGATTCCCGATTCCCGATTCCCGATTCCCGATTCCCGATTCCCGATTCCCGATTCCCGATTCCCGATTCCCGATTCCCGATTCCTGATTCCCGATTCCCGATTCCCGATTCCCGTTTCCCGATTCCCGATTCCC
>NZ_JAAHHM010000192.1:0-9774 GCF_010692445.1 Moorena sp. SIO3E8
CATTCCGGCTAATTGCTTCGAGTCTTTGCCTTTGCTCTGTACTCAGTGCAATCTTGTCCCGTCTTCCTCTACCCATGGTTCTCACCGCTCCCTGGCTCTATTACACTATTTTAACATGGTCACTCCACTAGGGTGCGTTATTAAGGGGCTGCATCTCATTGTTGCAATTAGGCAAAAAATCTAATAATATTCCCACACTTCCCACACTTCCCACACTTCCCACACTTCCCACACTTCCCACGCTTCCCCTTCTGTTTTACAACTATGAGATGCACCCCCGATCTTCCTACTCCTAGTTGCTGCCTGGGACATTTTCTGTGTTCAAGTTCTGATTTTTTGCGATCTTTTCCAACAGACATTCCCAAAAATGATTGCTTAAACTATTCACATGTCCTGCCGTACTAGAAGCCTTATTGATGAATCTATTGAAACCTGAGAGCCTTCCCCCTGCTCTAAGTCAGGGTGTCATCTTCCAGAATCTGGTTGCTGAACAGAAGCTATTCTACCAGGGAAATTCCGCATCGTCTTTTTTTGTAGTGGAAACAGGGCGATTTAAAATTGTTCACTACACTCAATCAGGGAAAATGGTTACACTCCAGGTGGTTAGAGCCGGTGAGAGCTTAGCTGAAAGTGCTCTTTTCTCAACGGTCTATCCTTACACAGCAATTGCTAAAGTAGCTTCACGAGTAATTGTTTATCCCAAGCAACGTCTTTTGTCAAGCCTTTGCCTTTATCCTGAGTTGGCAGAGAATTTCATGACCATTTTGGTTAGACACATTCACTCCCTCAGAGTCCGTTTAGAGTGGCGAGAAATTCGGACTGCTCACGAGCGGGTACTTCAATATCTACACTACTTAGCTCAGTTCCGTAATCAAACCGTTCTCAGCTTAGACCAACCCTTCAAAGAAATTGCTGCTGAGCTAGGTTTGACTCCCGAAACCGTATCACGAGCTTTGATGCAACTGGAGAAAACAGGAGCAATTACTCGTAAAAGGCGTTTGATTACCTTAATTTAAAATTGAAACTTGAAAATTTAAAATGGTTAATTTTCAAGAGTCAATTAACCATTAAGCATTAACCCTTGCCGTGAATATGAAGTGATTCACGGGACGAGCTATTACCTGTCCAAAACTTGATTTGAATCAAGTAAGTCTAATTTGTTTCTAATTTTTATCCTTGACTAATAATTTATAATTGCTTACTCTAACACTTGATTTTAATCAAGCAAGTCTAACTTTTTTCTAATTTGTTTCTAATTTTTATTCAAGTATAAAAACTTATAGTTAATATCAAGTCCGGTTAAACACTCATCCAAGCAGGTAGTAGTTACAACTGTTTACTCATAGTTAATTGTTGATGGTAACGTCCATTAATTCCCATTAATTCCCCTTAAATACCATTAACAATTAACGATTAACAATTAACGATTTACCTGAATAAAACCTGATTAACCGAGATCTTGCACCATTGTCATTAATCGTAGGGTGGGCAGTGCCTACGCGCTTTGCAAGCTTCATTATCTGTCTGGTGCACTGCCCACCCTACATCAACCAAGCTTATTGAGAATGGTGCAAGATGTGAGATTAACCGGACTATTACCTGTTAGACCAAATTCAAGCTAAAACAAGGAGACAATTAAATGGCAGCAACATTAAGTCCAGGTAGCACAGCTCCGCTATTTATAAGCGATTTTGAGGGTGCAATGTTTTTTGATAGCCCTCAAGAGGGTGGAGGTGTATTCGCCGTAGGACAAGAAGATCAAACTAACATTTTTATTTTTGGCGACGGTAATGATGTAGCAGCTGGCGGCGATGAAGTAGATATAATCATGGCTGGAGCAGGAGACGATAACATCCAAGGTGCTGGAGGAACTGACTTTGTCTTCGGCGGTCTGGGAGATGATATTGTTCGAGGCGGCTTAGGAGATGATGTTGTTGTTGGCAATGAAGGATCCGATGTTCTGATCAGTGGCGGCGGCAGCGATATCTACGAGTTTTTCGCAGATCAGTTCTTAGAAGGAGACTTGGATATTATCCTCGACTTCGAGGTAGGAAGTGATGCGATCGTAGTTGTAGGCAGCACTGATGTAAGTTACGATGCCTTCACGGGCTTTTTATCGGTTGATGGATCGGAAGTTGCAGTATTAAATAGGGGGTTAGATATAGACGTCTTTACCAGAACCAATTCCGCTGTAGTCTTCTAAAGTAGTGTTCTAAAAAAGTTTTCCTCAGATGCAAGGGTTGTGTTTTAAACAGTGAAAAGACTGTTGGCTTGATCAGGTTTTTATACAGGGTATTATTAGCTTCCGGCAACTAGAACAACTCCAGTATGTCCCCATTGCCTTTTGGTGTGGGGACTTTTTTGTCGTACTTTAGCTACAGCGACTTTCACATCCTGTCCGCTTGAATACTTATCTCTTATAAATTAATAAATGATTAAATACCCTAATGATTTACCAGCAAAGCATCCGGAATACCTGACTTGATCAAGTAAATTACTTGGTGTAGAAACAGGTAATGCTTTAGCCAGTAGACTACTCTATGACTAAAAAAATCTTGATCGTTGATGATGAACCTTATATGAGACTCCTGATCGAGCAAACCCTGGAAGACCTGGAAGATGAAGGGGTAGAATTACTCACCGCTGAGGATGGTGAAGATGCTCTAGAGCAAGTTAAGTCAGAGCAACCTAATCTGGTATTTCTGGATTTAATGATGCCGAAAATGAGTGGGTTTGATGTCTGTAATCAGATCAAAAATGTTCTGTGTATGAACGATGTTTATGTGATCATGCTAACGGCTAAGGGACAAGAGTTTGATAAACAAAAGGGCAAAGAAGTCGGCACAGATATGTACCTCACTAAACCCTTTGACCCTGATCAAGTCTTGGAAAAATCTCAAGAAATACTTGGTATCACCGCTACTAGCTGAAAGTAGGACAGATTAGGGTAATGGCTAATGGCTGAGGTACTTTTGTTCTGGGTTATAGGGAGTAGGGAGCAGGGAGCAGGGAGCAGGGAGCAGGGAGCAAGCAAGAAAATTTAGATGTACCTCACGCTTACTAGGAAACGCTATGATGGGTAATTGGTATTGGTAATTGTGCCAAATCCCTAGCTATCACCAATTTACCAAAAACTCATGTACTGTCCCGGCTTAAGTGGATAGCGAGATTTGTTAAAGCCATCATCCTTCACCTTTTGATATGATGTCCGGATAATTACCCTTAATAAAAATCTCCCCATCTCCCCATCTCCCGCGCCCCCGCCCCACACTCCCCACACTTCCCACACTTCTCGCACCCGGATCCCACACGTTTATTATGGGTATTCAACCGGATTTGAGATGAGTTCGCCGTAGGCACGGATCATGGCTTGAGTTCCCTGTTCACCTCCTGTACCAGTGTCAAGTTGTTGAACAACTTTGAAAAGACGGTCAGCTAATTCAACTCCAGCTAAATCCAGACTAGAAGACTGGAGGCTTTCTAGTACAAGCCTGAGGTCTTTGACCATGTGCTTAATCATGAAACCAGGCGCAAAGTCAGACTCAGCGACTTGTTGCCCTAAGTTGGATAACGCCCATGACCCAGCAGCACCTGTGCTACAAACCTCAATAACTAAATTAGGGTCAATGCCTTGATGTTCTGCCAACTTCATTGCCTCGCATAGGGCTACCATATGGACAGAACAAAGCACCTGGTTGCACAGTTTAACTGCTTGACCGCTGCCTACCGGACCGCACAGGCGAATGGTTTTGCCAAGAATTTCCAGTAGGGGTTTACACTCCTCGAAGTCCGTCTGCTCGCCTCCAAGCATAATGGTTAGGGTACCATTTTTGGCTCCGATATCCCCACCGGAAACTGGTGCATCGAGAAAACGTAGGTTGTGCTTCTTTAGTTCCCCACTGATTTCCTGGGCTGCATTTGGTCCAATGGTGGTGAAATCTACAATTAGGGTACCGGGTTTGGCATACTCAGCCACTCCCTCAGCTCCCAGCATAACCGCTTCCACATCTGGGACATCCCCCAAGCAGGAAAAAATTATGTCAGCTGACTCGACAGCTTCCCGGATCGATGACACTACCTTGGCTCCAGCATCAGCAGCAATCTTGACTCCTGGACGATCGGGGGTGCGATTCCAAGCCATAGTGGGGTAATTACTGGTGGAGTAATCACTACGGGCAAGATTGGCTGCCATATATCCACCCATAACGCCGAGACCAAGAAAGGTAAGATTACTGTTCATGCTGATTCCATTAAGTCCGCTTATAATATTCTTACCTAAAAGAAGACAGGAGTTTGAAAGCTCCTGTACTTTAGTCGGGGGATGAAAAACGACTCGGCGAAACGGTAGTGGTACACAATTCGTGATTTTAGCTCCTGTTACCTTGACCAGACCAACGCCTACATCACTACATCTTTACCACTACTTTTTTTTACACATATCTAAAGCTTGTTCAAAGGTAATTTTTGGAAAAATTTGTAGTTTACCATCAACTGTAGCATCATAAATCTCTCTACCAGATCTATTAAAGTTAAATCGAGCCATATGATAGGCTAATTCAGAGCCTTCTAGGTCTGGCAGATGCCATTCTTTATTTCCAAAATACCCAGGAGTAAAATGGTTTGGATCATCTCCTTTTAGGAACTGTTTTTCGTTAGGATTACCTACAGCAGTAAAGTTATGATCGACTCCTATCAAGAAAATTCTCTTAAAGCCCATATAGAATGCTAGCTGCATTGCTACATAAGTTACAGTGTATCCTTCGCAAATTAACTTCGATGCATCTGTCTGAAAAACGAAAGGACTACCTGCTGTAAATATTTTATAAATATGATCCCTTTTATCTACCACATTATCAGCGGCTCTAGCTGATAAAAAAGATGGACAATTTAACTTTTCAAACTCTCTCGCGCTTTGCTCGATTACCAAATTGTTTACGGCAACATGATAGCTAATATTTAAATTAATTTTTTCAAAAATTAAGTATATTTTATTTAATCCAAACGTATAATAAGTATTCAGTAATGATAAATCAATTTTATTAAGGGAAAGACCATTACCAATAATAAAACAGTCCTCTTTTTTATGAATTTTTTTAAATTTTAAAAGGCGCTTAGACTCATTAAAGTACCATTGAAGGTACACTGGATCTGAGTAATTATTAAGATACTCAACAATTGAATCTCTTGCTACTCGTAATTTTTTTTTAAGCATAATCAATTCAGCCGTAAAAGGGCTAATTAGCTGGTTAACTAGTTTGGGCTTTAGATATGCGAATAAATCTTTATTGTTAACCTATATAGGATCGTGTAAACGTCCTCCAATGCCACCATCAACGCTTAAAGTTGCACCGGTTATGAAACTTGCTTCAGGCAAAGATAGAAACAATGCCACTTTTGCTACTTCTGCTGGTTCTGCAATCCGCCCTAAAGGATGCATTTGAGACAATTTCTCAAACTCTTCCTTCTTCCCTTCAAACCCAGCCATTAACATTGGTGTCGCTACTGCTGCTGGACAAATCGCGTTTACCCGTACTTTCTGATTGAGATCCACTGCCATACTTCTAGTCAAACCCACCAAAGCTGCCTTACTGGTTGCATAACACACAAACCCAGGCTTGGTAAGGCTGGCGTGAATACTGGCAATATTTACTACTGAGCCGACCGCTTGTTCCAACTCCGGCAGGAATGCCTGAGTTAACACAAAAGGAGCTACCAGATTAACATCTAGTGTCTGATGCCAATCTTCTACTGTGAGTTGGTTTGTGGGCTTGAGGATTTGCACTGCTGCATTGTTAATCAGGGTAGTCAAACCTCTGCTTTGCAAGTGCGATCGCACTTGCTCAACAATTTCTGAACAATAAGCTGGATCACTGCACATTTTCTGCAAATTGCCGACAATCATAACATCGCAGGATGCAGCGGCTGACACTACATCAAGACCAATCACAAAGTGATTAGCTTCTTTAAAAACCTGGCACAAAGCTTGCCCAATGCCACCCGCAGCTCCAGTAATTAAAGCAGTTTTCACGATCTCAATTCCTAGGCACATCCAAGAAAATCAAATAGCAAATGCATTGCCTGATAACTAGCACGACGCACAGCATCCACCGTATTAGAAGCATTATGGGAGCCAAAAATACACTGTTCAAATTGGCGTAGCGCAGATGCTTCCGGTAATGGTTCCATTTCAAAAACATCTAAGGCTGCCGAATGCACCTGTCGTGAAGACAATGCCTCCACCAATGCTGCTTCATCAATCAATGGACCTCGGGCAACATTGATCACCCGTACCCCTCGCTTTGCCTTAGCTAATGTTTCTGAATTGAGCATATGACGATTTTCATTTGTTAACGCACAGGTCAGCACAATCAAGTCGGCTTCTTCCAAGCGTGCGGGCCAAGCAGCAGGTTGTACTGCTTCTAATCCCTCCACTGCTTGGAAATAAGGATCGTAAGCAATTACCCCCATGTCAGCTGCTAACAGCCGCTTCGCCGTATTGCGCCCAATATCCCCAAACCCAACTAAAGCAACCGTCTTATCCCCTAGAGAAATGCCTGCTGGTTTTAGCCATGTTCCTGCTCTAACGGCTCGGTCAATCATGAAAGTCTGTCGTGCTAGGGCAATTACATAGCCCATGGCAATATCGGCTACTTCCGCACCAAACATACGAGGGGTATTTGCTACTAAGATACCATTATCATTCGCTGCTGTAAAGTCCACATTATCAACCCCAACACCCCACTTTACTGCTGCTTTTAGCTTCCCAGATTTCCCGTTCTCAAACACTTCGCGAGTGGCAGGATCATCGCCAATAATCCAACCGTCATACTGAGGAATGAGGGACTTTAGTTCTTCCACAGATAGGGTTTGCACTACTGGAGGACAATCAACTTCAATGGCTTTTGCTGCAAAAAGTGGTTTGAATTCATCCATCAAACCTAACATGGGTGGACAGGTAATTAATACTTTCATTGCTTATGCCGCTTGTACAACAGAAGAAGGATAGAGATACTGGGCAACTGCTTCAGCCATTTGCCAGTCCACTTGATCGTCAATATCAATCGACTCTAAGGGAGGAGTTTCAAACATCATAGGTTGCTTGCCAATCCTAGCTTGGGTGGCAGCGAAACTTAAAGGTGTAAAAATGTAGAGATTAGAATTTTCTTCGTACCAGGGTTCCAAGTCCTGAGTTCTAATTAGGTTATTGGGATTGTGGTTAATGGCAGAACCATCTTGACGGTAGAAGCGAGTTTGGAAGCGATTAACTGTAAATAGCGAATCAGCAGTTCCCCTAGCCCTAGCCTCCAGAAACTGCTGAAGTGCCTTGCGAATTGTTGTCGCACTGAGGAGGGGATTTGTAGTGTGGGTCATCAAGTAAATATCGGCAGGTTCATTTGCTATGTCATCTGCCAGAATCCGGTTCATGCTGACGAAATCACCACACAATTCTGGTTTGCGATCGCGAATCTGAACTCGATCTGAATCGACCAATCCGTGTTCTGCCAGAATAGAGCGAGCATCTGTATTTATAATCACTTTTGAAACTTCGTTTAGCTCAATAAGTGCATTTAAAATCCACTTGAATAAAGGGTTACCATTCAATAGCTTAAAATTTTTACCCTTGACTCGCTCGCTGTTAGCTTTCATTGGCAAGAGAGCAATAATTTTCGGTTCAGTATTCAAATAATTCATTAAAAACTAATATCTAAAAATTTTGTAGCAAAATGTAAATACTTAGTCAGATAAGTTACGTAAAACTACCCTAGCTGGAGCTCCTTCTACTCCCTTGAGCTTAATTGGTAAACATAACAACTCATACTTTCCAGTTGAAATATCCGTTAAATTCAAGCCTTCAATAATAACAACCTCGGATTTTAGCAGAATTTGATGAGTTTCCGGACCATCATAAAAACCTTGGACTGACAAATAATCCACCCCAATTAACCTAATTCCCCGTTCAACTACCCATTCAGCGGCATCTGCTGTGAGCGCCACAAAGTCCGGCTGAAATTCCCGCACTTGCGATCGCCACAGCCGAGAGTTCCGCGTGTGCAAAAGCAAACGCTGTGTGTTGGCAGGTAGAGTTAATTGCTTTAATACCTCTGCGGTGATGACATCCACATCATCGGGCACAACTACAACGTAAACCTCTCCGATTAGAACATCCAGAGGTAGCTGTTCCACACTTTGTCCCCCTGGGATGAAATGCATTGGAGCATCAACGTGAGTCCCCGTATGTACACTAAAATGCAGTGTTGTATCCGTAGCAATATCACCATGTTCTAAATCGAGGTGACGGTGAAATTCAATTGCTGGGCTACCTGGCCAGGTGGGAAGGTATGGCGATACGGGTACTGAAATGTCAATATACTTGCTCGGAGGATTGTGCAGAGGAGCCATAGTCAATGAGTCGTCGATTCTCATAAGAAAAGGTGTTCTGGTAACGTGATAAGCTGCGTGGATAATAAAAGGTTTGTCGCAGGCGGTTGCTCACTAGTCCCCTTTGCGCAAAGCCTTGGTAGGTACCCCAGAATTGCATTAAGCGGAATATAGGAATTGATTGCAAATTTGGCTTGAAAACACCGTCATGCCATGCATGATAGTAGTCACTGACAACATTTGTGGTGAACAGGCGCAAAAAATCCCAAAAATGGAAGTGTTCTTGGGGATAAATCTGTTTAAGAGCAATGGCTTCTCGTCGATAGCGGTTGTAAATGCGTTTAGGGGTTTCCTCATGAACATGAATAATTTCAGCTGCGGGAACGTAAGCAATGCGGTAGCCTAGCGGCATGATCCGTTTTGCCCAGTCCAAATCCTCTAAGCCTGTGAGGGTTTCGTCGTAGGGAACGTCTTCCCACAATGATCGCCGGATAGCAGCATTAGCATTGTTACAGAAAGGATAGTCTTGATTCCTGACATGAAGCGACTGATCGGGAAACCAAGTAGCAAATATCTGGTGTTCTGAATACTTGGTTGTTTTGTTA
The DNA here is from genome assembly GCF_010692445.1 of Moorena sp. SIO3E8. Lineage (NCBI taxonomy): Bacteria > Bacillati > Cyanobacteriota > Cyanophyceae > Coleofasciculales > Coleofasciculaceae > Moorena > Moorena sp. SIO3E8. The sequence goes on from NZ_JAAHHM010000192.1 coordinate 8,985, forward strand.
CCGCGTTGTTTTCCGTAGGTTAAAGCAATCTTAGGATCTTTAAAGGGAGCTAACAGCTTTTCAATCCAATCTTGGTAGATGGGATAAACGTGAGCACTGGCAATAACGATGAATTCCCCGGTGGCAGCCTGACATCCAAGGTTGAGTGCTCGGCCAAAGGAAAACTCTTCCGGTTTGATGGATAATAGTTTGACGGGATAGCGGGATGCAATGGATGGAGTGGCATCAGTAGAACCTGAGTCAACAACAATGATTTCTACATCTTGGATTGTCTGCTGCATAATCCCACTGAGCAGACGACCAATGTGTTCTTCTTCGTTATAGCAACGAATGACGATAGAGAGATTATGGGTACTCATACCAAATCCGGTTATTATAGGCTGATTACAAAAATTACCAAAATTCGCTCTGGGCAAGGACTTTGTGTTTTTTTTGAATATAGCCTTGGTAAAGCGGATTTGGTATCATTACTAATTCAAAAACTCAATTAATTGTATAGCAGTAATGAATCTGAGCATCTCTTTTTTGCTCCCAAGCAACTGAATAACCATGTCTCAAGACAAAATTATGAACTTCATCGGCACTAGTGCAGCGCGGTAGAAATGCTTGAGCAGCTGCGGATAATGGTGAAACAGAAGGATGAACCGCTGACCCACTCGATGCTCAGCTCATCCGATTACACTCTTCACAACTAGGCTATGCCTAACCCCCATCCCTTGAGGATGCAATGAGCACGGTAACAGTGAACCAGCTGAGGGCATGATGTCTTCTCAAAAAAAGGAACTAGTTC
>NZ_JAAHHM010000193.1:0-9760 GCF_010692445.1 Moorena sp. SIO3E8
ATCTTCCATTAGCTCAAGTTATGACTTTGTGCAGTATAGCAGCAGTTGGAGTTCCCTTCAAGCCTACACCTGCTTCGTAGGGAGATATCAAAGATGCCACCAAAACTGGTCAATTGTAAGGCAAGAAACATGAATACTAGAGTAGCTGATTTACGTAAGGATTACACATTGAAGGGTTTGAGTGAAACCGATGTCCACCCAAATCCTTTCGAGCAATTCAAAATTTGGTTTGACCAGGCAGTGGCTGCCGAGTTGCCAGAACCGAATGCCATGACAATAGCGACAGCAACACCCGATGGCAAACCTTCCGCCCGGATGGTACTGCTGAAAGGCTACGATCAGCGGGGGTTTGTCTTTTACACTAATTATGACAGTAATAAGGGGCAGCAGTTAATCGAGAATCCTTGGGCTGCCATCACGTTTTGGTGGGCTGAGTTAGAACGACAGGTACGGATTGAGGGGCGAGTCGAGAAGCTAACAGCCGCTGAGTCTGATGCTTATTTTAACAGCCGTCCCAAGGGTTCTCAGTTGGGGGCTTGGGTGTCAGATCAAAGTCAAGTTATTCCTAGTCGTGAGGTGTTGGAGCAACGGCTACAGCAACTGAACCAAGACTATGAAAATAAAGAGGTATCTCGTCCACCGCACTGGGGAGGGTTCCGGGTAATTCCATCAGAAATTGAGTTTTGGCAGGGACGTCCCAGTCGGCTCCACGATCGGTTGCTGTACAATGGTGGTGAGGATGGGGATTGGGTGATTAAACGATTGTCCCCTTAGTGAGCTGGTCTTCATTGTCTTGATGCAAAGCGCGAGTGGTTTGGGTTCTGTGTACGGAACCTGCGTTGGTAGTGCTAAAGATCTAGTGATTCGGCTAGGGTCTGGTCAAGGTAACAGGAGCTAAAATCACTACTTTTGTACCATCCCAAACTTTCGGTATCTCGAATCCCCTAACGTTTACGCCGAGCTTTTGAGTGCTTTGATTTTGGAGTTTGGATAATGGGAACAGTAAAGTAAAACTGAGAACCTTGGTCTTTGCCAGCTGAATTTGCCCAAATTTTACCGCCCCAGCCTTTGACAATTTGGCGACAAATTGCTAAACCTAGCCCTGTTCCCCCAGTAGTTCGCCGCAGAGCACCTTCTTCTTGATAGAAGCGGTCAAAGACAGCTTCCAGCCGATTGGGTTCAATACCACGTCCAGAATCTTCGATAATAACTACTATCATGGAATCATCCAGTGTTTGGATACTTATTTTTACTTCTCCTTGTGGGCTGGTAAATTTGCAAGCATTATCGAGAAGTCTAGCTAGAGTTTCAACTAGCCACTCCCCGTCGGCTTTGACTAATGGAAGGTTCTCTGGAACTTGAAGCGATAAACTAGGTCGTTCATCTTCAGAACGGCGAGCGCAAACATTACTCAGGGAAAGGTCAATGCACTCTCTTAGGGAGAGGGATTCTGGGTGCCATTCCACACGACCACTTTCTAAGCGAGAAAGAGTAAGGAAGTCCTGAATCAGTTTCCGCATTCGTTCAGCGTCAGTGAGGGCAGTATTGAGCATCACCTGACGCAATTCTAGGGACATATCTGGCTCACTAGCTAGACTCTCAAGACATACTTGAATTGTGGAGAGAGGAGTGCGCAGTTCATGACCTGTAATCGCTACTAAATTGCTACGGGTGCGGTCAAGAGCTTCTAGCTGCTGATTCAAATCTTCTAGGTTGGCGTAGGCTTCGGCTTGAATCAAAGCTACACCGACTTGAGTTGCGATCGCATCCACTAAGGCTAACTCATCCTTTTCCCATTGATAAGGTTGGGAACCACAATGATGTATATCTAACATGCCCAATAACTGACCCTGATACAGCACTGGTACTTTCAGCCAAGAGCGAATGGCAAGCTCTTGGACTAGATTGTGCAAGGTTTTTGATCGTCGATTACCAGTTTTATTTGTGGAATTAGTACCGTTAATCCGAGGATCTGTCTGGGTGTCTTCTACATAAATCCGTTCTCCACTCTGGACAACCTCTTGGAATAGGCAATTGTCTTGCAATGGCCATATTTTTCCTAGTGTGGGCACTAATGGTTCATCCCCCTGACTAGAGGGCTTTAAGAACTCATGATTGATGATAGTAGTGGTATCTGTTGCTTTACAGCGATAAATCAGACACCGTGATGCATCAAGGGCTTTACCCAACTCTTGCACAGCGACTTCAAGAATGGCATTGGGATCAAGGGATCGCCTAATGGCGTTGGAAATAGAATTGATCAGAGATTCTTTCTTGCCCTGAGCAGCAATGGAGCGATAGGCTTTGAGCAATTTATACTGACCTGCCTGTAGGTAAGTCACCAAACGCTGGACAAAAGGATCAGAATTGGCGGAACTTTGAGCTTGGTCGAGAAGGGATAGATTACTGGTGGAGTTTTGGGTTAATCGAGGACTAACTACTAATGAATCGTCTAAATACTGAGATTTTGCCTGTTCAATCTTAGCGGCTAGTTCAGGTCGGTAAATTTGAATGCGATTGAGTAATATCTCAGCTGCTTTTTTACTCACCGTCCGGTCAAATGTCCAGATGCCTTCAAAACGTCGGGATGAGTCCATTTCCCCATTGGTAACCTCTAGTATTGGTGAGGGTCGTTCTTGACAAATCAAACAGTTTGTGTAGCTTTGCCCAATAACTACCAAATGCCATTCTTGAGAGAGGGTATCGTTGGGTTCAAATGCCACGGTTTCGTGATACTCTGAACTACTCTTAAATTCTGTTTCCGGTGCTGCTAGTACATAGACTTGGGGGGTCTGTTGAGCAATGCGTCGATATCGATGAGCTTCCTGACGGTAGAAACGCTCTCGCTGGAAGCTAGCAATGACCAACGGCTGCTCTGAGCCAGCTAATACCTGATCTTCCATGGCATGGGAAAGTGCGGTCAAAGAAGACTTAAAGTACACCTGTGACCGCAGTATAGGTATAGCTTGCAGTAAGCTTTGCAGCACGGAAGTCGTAATAATCATTAATAAATTTTCATCACAAATGCTAGGTATTGTAGAAACCCCAGCTATGGGCGACGGGGAACGAAAAACCAGTCAGGCTCTTTAGTCCCAGTCAGGGTATGGGGTGCTGACAACCTATAGACTTTTATGTGTACCTTTCTCAATTTATCTTATACACAGGGGATTGAACACAGCGAATGTTGAAGCCTCACTCTGTTTCAGATGTATCGCGTTAATTCAACCCGATATCGTTGTTTTTTAGTAATAGAGACATCCCCAACCTCCAAGCGTCCTTTACCGCGAATGGCAATCAAATCTCCAGATTTGACTGTATAGCTAGATTGCTTGACCTCTTTCCAGTTAACCCGCACATCCCCAGTGGTAATGAAATCAACCATCTTGCTGCGGGACATACCAAACCCAGCTGATGCGATCGCATCTAGACGCATGGAAGCTTCTGTTGTTGTTCTGAGTTTCTTTTTCGGTTCCCTAATCTTGAGTTCACTCAAATCAATCCGTTGAGTTTTGACAGGTACCGAACGCACCTGATTTAAATTCAGTTCCAGAAACTCTACCAACTCTGGTACCACAATCACCTGAGCACCTCGCTCTCCCAAGACAATAATGTCCCCAATCTTTTCTCGCACCAATCCAGTTCCCAGAATTGCCCCCAAGAAATCCCGGTGAGTTGCCGTATCAAACAAAAAATTCCCAGCAATATCCAAACCCACCACTTCTACCTGAGATTTATCCAGAGGCAATTCCTCACGGGCGATCCCTAACCGTTGTCGTTCCGCCTGAGGATATCCTCCCCAAGCCAGCAATTGCACCTCTGTCAACCGTTCAAACTGCTGAGCAACCTCTACCAAAACTGGCGGTGATAGAAAATCAGTCAATACCACCTCCCAAGTCTTAATTGCTTGATCAGCTTGGTCAATCACACGAGCCACATCTTCTCGATTCTCTACACTTTTTAAAAGTTCTTCTCTAGGTAGCATTACTAACAAATTTTTAAAGACGTTTGATTTTAAATAATTGTGTAAATAATTATTTCCTCAAATTCTAATCAGGATTTAGCAATAGGTAATCAGTTTCGCATACTATCTATTACCCATGACTAACTCTAAAAGTTATCTTTCTTAAATTTTATTTATTTTTATTTACATTTAGTCTTTGTTACTTTGCCCTCTTTGCGCCTTTGGGATTTTTACCCCCAAAATAATTGCGCAACCCTTATATAGTCTAGAGGAACTCATACCTTTGAATAGTCTCCGGCTGAAACTGACGCAGAATTTTAGTCCCTAGCTCTGTCAAACTCTCGGATCCCTGAACAACAATTAAGTATTTTCCCTCATTCAGACGGTTCCGATAAGGCAGTGCATCACCACTACCAACACTCAACCCAACCCCACCTCCAACGAAAACGCTACCCATTGCTGCTGCGATCGCACCAAATACCCCTCCCAGGAGATGATTACCAATTTCACTAGAGAAGCCAAACAGTTTTATTTCAGTTAGCACATTGAACAGATAACCCGCCGCAAATCCAAAGGGAACCAACCAATATGCCATTCGTCGGGCTCCCTTGATTCCCTGTTGTTTGGGGTCAATGAATCCAAACTCATCAGCACTCTTATATCCTCTACCCAAGATACTTACTCGATCCATAGGTAACTCTTCTTTTTCCAAAGCAGTATAAGCTTCTTCTGCCTTAATGCGGTTGGGGAATACAGCAATCACATATTTCATCGCCACTTGTGCTGATTATCTACATTTAAAGTTTACTTGAACTCTTCCTTGAGCTCGTTTTGATCCCCCGCCTCAAGCAAAGGGGTTTTCAACAGTGAGAGTTTTGATAAATTTTCTATCAAAGATGGGGGAAACTTAAAATCTTTTAGATCAGTAGCTATCCAGGGATACCTTTGCAGTTAAGATAGCATACTGCGGTCAAAGCTACTGAATGTGAACAAATAGACCTGTTCAACTACATTTTTTTGTAGTTAAGTGCTATTGGATGATGGTTCATCTCTAGTACTCTTGGGGTTGATCTTAGTTTCCCATGGAATAGCTCCAGCACCGTGTGTATAGCCCATTAACCTATCTCCTGGTCATGTCTAAGGTTCTTGTTTCTGACTCAATTGATCAAGCTGGCATTGATATCCTTTCACAAGTTGCTGAGGTTAATTTCAATCCGAATCTATCACCGGAAGAACTATTGACAATTATCCCAGACTATGATGCTCTGATGATTCGTTCTGGCACCCGCGTTACCCAAGAGGTAATTGAAGCGGGCAAGCAACTCAAGATCATCGGTCGTGCTGGTGTTGGGGTTGATAACGTCGATATCCCAGCAGCAACTCGTCATGGGATTGTAGTTGTTAACTCTCCGGAAGGAAATACTATAGCTGCAGCCGAACATGCCCTGGCGATGATGCTAGCCCTATCTCGCCATATCTCCGATGCCAATCAGTCAGTTAAAAGCAATAAGTGGCAGCGTAAGCTTTTTATTGGCACAGAAGTTTACAAAAAAACCCTTGGTGTAGTTGGCTTGGGTAAAATTGGCTCCCATGTAGCAACTGTCGCCCGAGCAATGGGAATGAAGTTGCTGGGCTATGACCCCTTCATTTCGGTAGAACGGGCGGAACAGCTAGGCTGTCGTTTAGTCGAGATGGATTTGCTGTTGCAGGAGTCTGATTACATCACACTCCATATCCCGAAAACTCCAGAAACCGCTCATCTGATTAATGACGAAGCCATTGCTAAGATGAAGCCAACTGCCCGAATTATCAACTGTGCCAGAGGAGGCATTATTGATGAAGAAGCTCTGGCTAAGGCACTAAAAGAGGGGAAGATTGCTGGTGCAGCATTGGATGTTTATGAATCAGAACCACTAGGAGAATCCCCCTTGCGTGAATTGGGTAAAGAAATCGTTCTGACCCCCCACCTAGGGGCATCTACCACAGAAGCCCAAGTTAATGTTGCTGTTGATGTAGCCGAACAAATTCGGGATGTCCTCTTAGGCTTACCTGCCCGTTCAGCAGTTAATATTCCCGGATTGTCACCCAATGTGATTGAAAAACTCAGACCATACATGGAGTTGGCAGAAACTCTGGGTAACCTAGTTGCTCAACTGGCGGGGGGACGCATTGAATTACTTGATGTCCGATTACAGGGAGAGTTAGCTACCAACGAAAGCCAGCCCTTAGTGGTTGCTGCCCTCAAAGGCTTACTTTCCCAGGCACTGCGAGAGCGGGTAAACTATGTGAATGCATCCATTGAGGCAAAAGAGCGGGGCATTCGGGTAATTGAAACCAGGGATGCTTCGATGCGAGACTATTCTGGATCCATACATCTATCAGCCACCGGTTCCATGGGGAAACATTCTGTAACAGGTGCTCTATTGAATGATGGGGAAATCCACATTACCAGTATCGACGACTTCCCGATTAATGTTCCTCCCACTCACTATATGCTGTTTACCGTACACCGGGATATGCCGGGAATTATTGGTAAAATTGGCTCTCTACTGGGTAGTTTTAATGTCAATATTGCCAGTATGCAGGTGGGTCGCAAAATTGTGCGGGGTGACGCAGTTATGGTGCTTAGTCTAGATGACCCCTTACCGGAGGGAGTTTTAACAGAGATTATGAAGGTGCCAGGGATCAGGGATGCTTACACGGTAACTTTATAAGTTAAGTACTGAATACCTTCAGTACTGAATACGTTCACTATTGAGTGCTGAGTGCTGAGTGCTGAATATGGGGAAAAGGTTATAGGTACAAACAATCTTGATCCTTAAGTTTAGACCACGTACCTCCCCCTGCTGACTCCCCACTCTTAAACTCAGCACTCTCGACCTCGGAACTAACATATGGCAAACAGCTGGTGGGAAATTCAAATTTTGTGCGACTCTGCCTTAGAGGATTTAATCTTCTGGCGATTGGAGAAGTTTGGTTGTCGAGGAATGTCCAGCCAGCTTAAGGGACATTCTCAACTAGTGCTTGCTCACTTACCCCAAATACAAGCACAGCTGTTGGATCTGGCAGCCCTTGCCCTTTGGGTAAATCAGGATGCCCTTACTGTAGGGCTGCCAGTACCGATAACTCGGTGGCACCTGATTGATGAGGAAGATTGGGCAAGTAGTTGGAAACAATACTGGGAACCCCAAGAAGTTGGCGATCGCTTTTTGATCTATCCCGCCTGGCTGCCCTTACCAAACCCTTCCGAACGGATATTGTTACGTCTTGATCCTGGAGCAGCATTTGGCACAGGTACCCATCCCACCACTCAGTTATGCCTGGAAGCATTAGAGATGCGTCTAGGCTTCAGCAGTGATCACGACAATGTCGTAGCGGATATTGGCTGTGGTTCCGGCATTCTTTCCATTGCCTCGGTGTTGTTAGGGGCTAAAAAGGTCTATGGCGTGGATATTGACCCCTTAGCAGTGGGTGCTGCCCGCAACAACCGCTCTCTTAACAACATGTCTGACCAGGATCTGGTGATAGAACAGGGTAGTATAGAAACCTTGTCTCAGCTGACTAATGGTGAACAAGTAGATGGAATCCTCTGCAATATTCTGGCAGAGGTGATTATTGATTTAATTCCACTAATGAGTGCTATTGTGAAACCCACCAGCTGGGGAATTATCAGTGGTGTGTTATTAGATCAGGTTAAACCGATTGCTGATAGCCTAGAACAAAATAACTGGATTGTCGCCACCCTCTGGAAGCATCAGGATTGGTGTTGTTTTAATATTCGGCGTTCTTAATGAGTTATTCTTTATGCAAGTTGTTGGATAGCCAGTTGGATACGGGTGCCCACTGTTACATCGGTTTCAGTCTTGAACATTTGCGCTAAATGAGTTTTGATAGTCTCAGCCAGATCTGGATAGGTGACCACTACAGCAGTAGCTAGACCTTGCAATCCTACTACGGAAGAATAACGAACTACCCATTCTGTATCTTGGCAGGTTAGCAGTAGTGTTTTAAAAGCTTGCTCTTGGGCAGCAGGAATTTTATCTTTAGGCATATCCTCCCAGTCCAGGCTGCCCAGACCTTTCGTAGCAGCTCGACGGACGCTCATAGAAAAGTCAGTTTCAGCAGCTTCGATTAAGGTATCGAAGGCTCTAGGATCGCCAATTCCTGATAGTGCGCGGATTGCCCAGGCTCTACCTCCGTAGTTATAGTCATCAATTAGGTTGAGCAATTGCGCTACTGCTGTTTTCCCGAATCGCACTATCCCACCGGCAGCTAATTCTGCTGCACCTGGGTTATTGTAGCTAAAAACTGCAATTAAAGTGGGGATCGCAGCTTCTATATGGGCATTAGCCAAGATTCTCACTGCTTTTACTAAGCTATAGGCAGAATCTGCCTCTTTCACAGCTCGAATTAATTCTTGCTCTCGGGTTGTGTTGGTCATGCAGGGGTTTAATATCAAGTCTGGTTGAATACCAATAATCTAGGGGAGTGTGGGGAGATGGGGAGATGAGAAGATTTTTATTAAGGGCAATTATCCTGACATGATCTAAGCTTAAAGGTTGTTTGCCCTAAGGGTTTTATAATAGTACGTTTAAAGCAAAAGGTAAAAGTCTCAAAACCTACCAGTTTTGAAGTAATGCTTCGATAAATGGTTTAGATAAAATTGTTATCTAAAATTTTATCTAAAATTATTTCATACTTGTTTCTTCATCTGTGATACTTTATCCTTCAAACTTCAAAGAAGACCATCGATCAAGTTCATAATTCTAATTGCTGTCTCCGATAGGTGGCAACCATCACTGGGATTGCTTTCTAAGTAATGCTCTAGAATTCCTTTGAGGGCGAGTACCCTGAGACTATTTTCTGCCCAGGTCTTAGCGATCGCATCGGCTGCTGGTAAATAACCAATTGCCCCGAGATCCGAAAGAGCTGCCCGCCTCAGTTGCACTTGATAAGCACTCAAAGCTTTAATTAAACGTTCCGCATAAGTAGGGTTTTGAGTTAGCTGGTACATCGCCCGTGCGGCGGCATACTGTTCCAACTCGTTGGGATGTTCTAGGAATAGTTCAATCAGGTCAATCGCTTCAGTTACACCAAGATCCCCCAAAGCTTCGATGACGGCATTGTAGGGTTGGGCGAGGTGGGGACATCCGGGTATAGGCTGGGCTGCTTCTAAACCTCCGTCTAGGAGTTTGATCAGCTTGGGAATACAGGTACGATCTTCTAACATCGCTAAAGATTGTACCGCTGCTTCCCTAACATAAAAATCCGGGCAGTCTAAACAATCAATCAGCGCAGGCACAGCTCGATGGTCTCCTAGTTTGCCCAGGGCCCTGGCAGCATTCCGGCGCAGAGGATATCCTCCTAATTCTGTCTGGTTGTCCTGATCCTCTAGCGCAGCGATTAGGGCATCAATTGCCAGTGGTTCCCGGACTCGAAACTTTCCTAGCCACCATGCTGCATAATAGCGAAGCCCCTGGTCGTTTCCTTTTAGATTTGCGATCGCTTGCTCTACAGTTAATGACTCAGAGTTATCAGTCTCAACATAATTCTCAAGACTAGGCTGCAACATTTTAACTTGCTAATTTAAACTTGTTAATTTAAACGTATTAATTTTAATTTTACGCACGCTCCTGTCTCCTCAAAAAACCTACCAATTTCTTACTTTATTCTTCATCTGTCCACCTCCCTGGAGACTCCCGTTATACCCGTAGGGTTAACGGCGAGAGGAAAGGGAGGACAGGATCTAATTTGTATAAGCATAACCATCCTTTCTGTGAATAAATCGACAATATTTGT
>NZ_JAAHHM010000194.1:0-9709 GCF_010692445.1 Moorena sp. SIO3E8
GGAGACATAGCAGTTTTTACATTGGTTTATATGGTCAAACCTGGGTAAAGTTTAAGGATTGTTGTCTAGAATTAGTAACCGAATTAATGAGACTCAATCCTAATAAACGAAAGTATTATCAACGAGGGATAAGGGCTAGGTTGCTTATAGAATCTGCATTTTAGCTTATTTCGTCGCCCCCTCAGCGTTGGAAGAGTAGGGAGTAGGGAGTAGGGAGTAGGGAGTAGGGAACAGGGAACAGGGAACAGGGAACAGGGAACAGAGAAGAGGAAATAGGTAATAGAGAATAGCGATCGCTGCATCAATACAGGCAATCAACCTTAAAGAAGACTGTACCTCATAACTGCGAGAAAAGTTATAGGCAAAAAGCAAAGGGCAAAAGGCAACATTTTTAAACTAGTTAAGTTGATTAATATAGTGTTTTCCCTACTTATGAGGTACACAGATTTTATTCCCTATTCCCTATTCCCTGTTCCCTGTTCCCTGTGCGATCGCTTACCAAATTACAACCCTACTATTCCTCATCCAACGATTCTTCATCCATCGGATTACCGACATCAAAAACAATCACAAACTTAGCATCCGGCATCAGGCGTTTAAGAGCTTTCAAATGACCCTCCGCATCAGACCGGTTGCGGAACCGACCAACAACTACTCGCTGCATTTCGGGTAATAGCCGAACAATCACCCATGGATGAAGGCGTTCAGAATACGTCATAATAAAAGTATCTCCTGTCATAGGGGACCCAAGGCTAGCCCGTAAATTTGAACGGTTTCCCGGGCTAGCTCTTGAGGTGGAAGTTTTACCAACCACTCTTTTAGAATAGCACAAATAATCTTTAATTGTAGCATATTTTGAAAATATTTGTAACAAATTTTTAGGGAGTAGGTAACAGGGAATAGGGTCAAGAGATCTGAGTATTTTTTTTTGTTTTGGTGATATCATGATTGAGTTAAAGGCAGTATCCAAAAAATGCGATTGACGGAACGTCACGCTACGCGAGGAAGCGGAGCTTCCGCTAAGAGCGAACGCTCTTTAAGTATTTAGTTCTAATAAAAGCTAGATGATTGAAAACAATAAAAATCAGACAACAGTCGGTATTGCAGCTATAGGCTATTATATTCCTTCGGGAGTTATGACTAGCGAGGCGATCGCCAAACTAGCAGATATACCCCTGTGGGTTTTGAAAGAAAAAATAGGCATGGAAAAAAAACCAATTGCTGCCGAAGACGAACATCCCAGCGATATGGGAATTAAAGCAGCAATGTCGGCGATAAAAAAAGCCAAAATTAAACCAGAACAAATAGATCTAATTGCTTATTGTGGGGTAGGATATTACGATTACCGATTTTGGTCTCCGGCAGCAAAAATTCAAGCTGCCATTGGTGCTGACAATGCTCATAGTTTTGAAATTAGAAATTTCTGTAACAGCGGTAACTTAGGTATTCATATTTGCCGGAACATGTTGCTGGCAGATAATAGTTCAAATTATGCTTTAGTTGTTTGTAGTGATAAATTATCCCAGCTGGTTAATTACTCGGATAAAAATAGCAATTCTATTCTTTTTTTCGCCGACGGTGCCGCCGCAGCCTTACTAAAAAAAGGAGAGTCTAGCAACAAAATTCTATCCTATTATGGTATAACTGATGGCAAATTAGCTGATTTGGTTCGAGTTCCCTTGGGAGGGACAAAATTGCCTGTAAAAAGTGAAAATATTGACTTAGCACTTAATTATGTAAAAATAGAGGATCGCAATCAATTAGAAAACACTTTATCAGAAATTTATTTAAAAAATTATAAAAAAGTAATCACCACTGCATTGCAAAAAAGTGGATTCTCTCTAAATCAAATAGATTTCTTATTTACCAATCAGATCAAAAAAAGCTTATTAGCCAAGATTATTGAAGCTCTAAGCTTAACTGAAAAAAATACATTTATTTCCTTGACGAACTGCGGTCATTTGGGAGCAACAGATACTTTATTGGGTTTGGCTAAGACTATAGAATTGCAGAAAATAAAACCTGGTAATTTAGTAGTTTTAGCTAGTAGTGCTGCCGGGTTTTCCTGGGGAGCAACTGTGATTAAATATTAAACTAATCATTATTAAACTAATCATTATTAAACTAATCTTAACTTTTCTCGGCTATCCTAGACAGATTACAGTAAATGAATAGTTTAAATGAGCTTAACCCCTTAAATAGCAAGGGATTCAACAAAATAAAAAGCCATTGTATTGATGCAATCGCTCTAGTTGATGTAGTTGATGTAGGGTGGGCAGTGCATCACACAGATCCCAAACCTTGCCATCGGGTTGCTAGGCACTGCCCACCATGGGATTCATCATAATCGTTATACTTCTCAAAATGTCAAATCGAACCTATGGAATTATCGGCACCGGAGCTATTGGCGGATTCTACGGTGCCAAACTGCAAAAAGCCGGTCATAAAGTCAGCTTTTTACTGCGTAGCGACTACCACCATGTCGCCGAAAACGGTTTAATTGTAAAATCAGTAGATGGCGATTTTACTCTGCCGGAAGTCGATGCCTATAACGATGTCAAAAAAATGCCCAATTGCGATGTAATCGTAGTAGCATTAAAGGCGAACCAAAATCATAATTTACCAGAGCTATTGCCGCCCTTAATAAACAAAAATACCATAGTGTTGCTCTTACAAAACGGTATAAATATCGAACCAAAAATTGCCAACATCATAGGAAATAATACCCTAATCAGTGGCTTGTGTGTTATCTGTTCTAATAAAGTAGGGCAAGGCCAGATTCACCACATCGACTATGGTAGTATTCTCCTAGGGCAATATGCTGGTAACTATCAAGCTGCTGGCATTACAGAACAAATGAAGGAAATTGCTAGGGATTTTGAAACCGCAGGAATTCCTATTGAGTTGAACGAAGATTTGCTGTTAGCTAGGTGGAAGAAGTTAGTTTGGAATATTCCTTATAATAGTCTTTCCGTAATTTTAAATGCCAGAACAGATGAAATTATGGCCAATGCCGATACACGGCTTCTAGCAGAACAAATAATGGGGGAAGTGCTAGCAGGGGCAAAGAGTTGCGGGCGGATACTAGGCGATCGCTTTATCCAAAAAATGCTCGACCATACCGAAAACATGAATCCTTATTTAACCAGTATGAAACTGGATTATGATGGAAAAAGACCCTTGGAAGTTGAGACAATTGTGGGCAATCCTTTGCGGATGGCAAGCAAAGCAGGAGTTGATTTGCCCATGATTTCTCTGCTTTATCGACAGTTGAAGTTTTTAGATGTTAGGAATCGGCTAAGAACTGCCCACCATAGGTAAGCATATCCGCTACGCGCACGCTACTTGAGGTGCCGTCAGCTTTCAGCGGTCAGCGGTCAGCTTACAGCAAGTTTCGCCCCTCTAGCCCCCCAAATTTGGCAGGTACACAGGATTGTTTTCCCTCTTGCCTCTTGCCTCTTGCCTCTTGCCTCTTGCCTCTTGCCTACTCCCTGTTCCCTGTTCCCTGTTCCCTTTGGTATAACTGATAGCTGATAACTAATAGCTGAATGCTTACATTGAAAACTCCGATAGTTTTTATATAAAAAACAAACTGTAACCCCCTGTTCCCTGTTCCCTGTTCCCTGTTTACCTAATTTCATAATTAATTAATAGCAGCTTACTTTTATTTGTTGTAAGATAACATTAAAAGGGTAAAAATAAGTTTTCCAAATCCTAATCCTCAAGTCCTAATACTTAAGATAGGAACTAATTATGGTTCAAGCACCAGCGCCTCAACGTGCAGGGCAGAACGCTCCTCTTTCTGCCCAAGAACTAAACCAAATTAATGCCTATTGGCGTGCCTGTAACTACCTTGCCATAGGTATGATTTATTTACGAGATAATCCCCTACTGCGAGAGCCTTTAGTGCCTCAACAAGTTAAACAGCGGCTCTTAGGACACTGGGGAGCAAGTCCAGGGTTGAGCTTTACCTATGTGCATCTCAACCGGATCATCAAGAAATACGACCAAAACATGATTTTCTTAGCCGGTCCCGGTCACGGTGCTCCCGGTGTTCTTGCCCCAGCTTACCTAGAAGGCAGTTATTCCGAAGTTTATCCAGATAAAAGTGAAGATATTGAAGGCTTACAAAAATTCTTCAAACAATTCTCTTTCCCTGGTCACATTGGTAGCCACTGTACCCCAGAAACCCCTGGTTCCATCCACGAAGGCGGTGAATTAGGTTACAGTCTTTCCCATGCCTACGGCGCTGCCTTTGACAATCCAGACTTAATAGTAGCTGTCATGGTCGGGGATGGCGAAGCAGAAACCGGACCGCTCGCAACAGCTTGGCATTCTAACAAATTCCTCAATCCCATCCGGGACGGGGCAGTTCTACCGATATTACACCTCAACGGCTACAAAATTGCTAATCCCACCATTTTGTCCCGGATTAGTCCCCAAGAACTAGAATCCCTCTTTCAAGGCTATGGTTACACCCCTTACCTAGTCGAAGGTGCCCAACCAGAAGACATGCACCAGAAGATGGCTGCTACCATCGAGGAATGTATTCAGCAAATTCACACTATCCAGCAAGAATGTCGTAGTAGCGGTATTGCCAAGCGTCCTCCCTGGCCAATGATTATCTTACGCACTCCCAAAGGTTGGACTGGACCGAAAGACGTTAATGGTCACAAAGTCGAAGGCTTTTGGCGGGCTCACCAAGTCCCCTTGTCAGGAGTTCACAAAGATGAGAGTAACCTCAAACAGCTAGAAGAATGGATGCGAAGCTATAAACCAGAAGAGCTGTTTGATGAGAATGGCAAACTCATTCCAGAACTCAAAGCCTTAGCCCCTACTGGTCACCGGCGGATGAGTAGTAATCCCATTACCAATGGTGGTCTAGTCCGTAAACAACTACGTTTACCTGACTTCCGGAACTATGCCGTAGAAATACCAAAATCAGGTACCGTCGAGGTCGAGAATACTAGGGTGCTGGGCTACTTCCTGCGGGATGTCATGGCCAATAACATGAACAACTTCCGGGTTTTTGGTCCCGATGAAACCGCCTCCAATCGCCTCAATGCCATTTATGAAGTCACCAAAAAAACCTGGCTAGCAGAGATATTACCAGAAGATGCTGATGGTGGGGAATTATCTCCCGATGGTCGGGTGATGGAAATGCTGAGCGAACATACTTTGGAAGGGTGGTTAGAAGGTTACCTTCTCACAGGTCGTCACGGCTTCTTCCACACTTACGAAGCCTTTGCCCATGTGATTGATTCAATGTTCAATCAGCACGCTAAATGGTTGGATATCTGTAAACATGAAGTGCCTTGGCGCAGTCCTATTTCTTCATTGAATATTCTTCTGTCTTCTGTAGTTTGGCGTCAAGACCATAACGGTTTTAGTCACCAAGACCCAGGTTTTTTGGATTTGGTAACAAATAAGAGTGCTGAGGTTACCCGTATCTACTTACCTCCTGATGCCAACTGTCTCCTCTCTGTAGCTGACCATTGCTTGCGTAGCACCAACTATGTCAACGTAATTGTTTCCGACAAGCAGATGCATCTTCAGTATCTAACCATGGAAGAAGCAATTAAACACTGCACCAAAGGTATAGGTATTTGGGAGTGGGCTAGCAATGATGATTGTGGAAAAGAACCAGATATTCCCGACGTAATTATGGCCTGTTGCGGTGACATTCCCACCAGGGAATCCTTAGCAGCAACTGCTATTTTACTAGAAGAATTTCCCCACATCAAAATACGTTTTATCAACGTAGTAGACTTATTCAAGCTACAGCCCGAAAGTGAGCACCCCCATGGCTTATCAAATGCTGATTTTGATAGTCTATTTACCACCGATAAACCAGTCATTTTAAACTTCCACGGTTATCCTTGGCTAATTCAAAAACTCACCTACCGTCGGACTAATCAGCATCGCATTCATGTCCGAGGTTATAAAGAAAAAGGTAACATCAACACTCCCCTAGAATTAGCGATTCGTAACCAAATTGATCGCTTTAACTTAGTAATTGATGTGATTGACCGAGTGCCTAAACTAGGGTCTGCCGCAGCTTATGTTAAAGAAAGGATGAAGAATCAGATTATCGAAAACTTAAACTATGCCTCTGAGCAGGGTATAGATAAAGCTGAGATTCAAGAGTGGAAGTGGCCATTCGATCAAGTTTGTAGTCTCTAGGAGTTGAGGGAGTCGGGAGTAGGGTGTAGGGAGTAGGGTGTAGGGTGTAGGGAGTAGGGAGTAGGGGAGAAATATTTTGTCTGTGTTCCCTCCCTGTTCCCTGTTCCCTGATGTGGGTTATGATCGCGATCGCATCAACATGCCCGTTGCTTCCATAGTTACCTATTCTTGGCGATCGCTCCCATATCAATGAAGGCTTACGGAATCGACTCGGTACATAGCCATGAAAATCTTAGTGCTAAATGCTGGTTCTAGCTCTCAGAAAAGTTGTTTGTACCAGTTAACAGACAAAACCTTGCCTGAGCAACCACCCCAGCCACTGTGGGAAGCTCATATTGATTGGACTGTCAGCAATAGTTCAGGTATTTTAACCGTTAAAACTCAAGATACCTCCCTAGAACTTAAACTAGAATCACAATCTCGTCCGAACGCGATCGCACAAATGCTGGATACCCTAATTAAGGGGAAAACTCAGGTATTAAATCAGTTATCAGAAATAGACATAGTTGGTCATCGGGTAGTACATGGTAGTGCCGACTATACTCAAGCTACTCTAGTAACTGCTCAAGTTAAAGATGCGATCGCAAAGCTATTTCCCCTAGCACCTGTTCATAATCCCGCTAACCTAGAAGGGATAGAAGCCATCGAACAACTTTTAGGAGATATACCCCAGTTAGCAGTCTTTGATACAGCCTTTCACAGCCAAATGCCCATAGAGGTTAAAGTTTATCCCATCCCCTACCAATGGTTTGAAAAAGGGATTCGTCGCTATGGCTTTCATGGTATTAGCCATCAATACTGTGCGCAACGGAGTGCTCAACTAATCGGTAGACCCTTAGAATCCCTAAAAATGATTACCTGTCATTTAGGCAATGGTTGTTCCTTAGCAGCCATTAACCGAGGTGTTAGCATCAACACCACTATGGGCTTCACTCCTTTAGAAGGCTTAATGATGGGTAGTCGCAGTGGCTCAATTGACCCCGCCATCTTACTCTACTTAATCGAAAACTATCACTTTAATCCAGAACAATTAGACCAAATGCTCAATAAAAATTCTGGGTTAAAGGGAATTTCTGGTGTATCTGCTGATCTGCGGAATATTCAGAAAGCCATAGCAGAAGGTAACCAACGAGCCCAACTAGCATTAGACATTTATATTCATCGAATACAAGGGATGATTGGCGCAATGTTACCCTCCCTTGGCAGCTTAGATGTGCTAGTATTTACCGCAGGCGTTGGAGAAAATTCAGAGGTAGTACGTCAGAGAGTTTGCCAAGGGTTTGAGTTTTTGGGATTGAAACTCGATCAACAGAAAAATTCTTCATCTCCCCTAGACCAAAATATTGCTAGATCGGATTCAGCCGTCCAGGTCTTGGTGGTTCATACAGAAGAAGATTGGGCGATCGCTTCTGAATGTTGGAATTATAGCAAAGGGAATAGGGAGGAAAGTGTGGGGAGTGTGGGGAGTGTTGGAAGAGAACAGGAGAGTTGATGTAGGGTGGGCAGTGCATCACACAGATTCCAAACCTTGCCATCGGGTTACTAGGCACTGCCCACCATCGGATAATATCAAATCCGGGTGTATACTTACTGTTAAGACAGAGCATGGTAAGTTTTATGCCCAAAAGGTTGACCCTGAAGCCCCACCAACAGTTGTGACGCAAAGGAACAGCGATAACGCGCGTGAAAAAGACCCGGTGGGGCTTGCGCCATTACCAAATACTGTGGTTAATGGCCAAAGGTAAAACGACCCTTGAAGTAGCGGAGGTGACTGGCTACTCCTTGCGGTGGATTCGGGTCATTGCTAACCGCTACAACAATTTTGGAGTTGCTGGAGTTGGAGACCAACGCCATCACAACTCAGGTGCGGAACCAATGCTTGATGAAGTCCAACAAGCTCAACTTTTACAAGCCCGTAAGACCCCAGTAAATGAAAGTGGATTGTGGAATGGACGCTTGGAACGCTGATTGGATGAGTCGGGTGCGCTTAGCGTCCAGTGGCTCCGCAACTCCGATGGGAATATCTTAAGCAGATGGAGTACCGACTGCGGATACTCGCTGAAGCTCATGTGCACTCGGACCCCTCCGAGCAAGAGAACTGGAAACAAAAAATAGCAGAGCGAGTAGAACAATTGCGCTCTTTTGCACCCTGATGCCGAGATTCAACTGTGGGCAATGGATGAGCATCGCCTGGGTCTCTTGCCTATGGTAAGACGACTATGGGTTCCATGGTGGGACATGCAAAGTGCGACCGTGCAATGGCGTTTTCAATGGGTTTGGGTCTATGGGGCAAGTCCATCCGGCTACTGGTGAAACCTACTGGTGCCTAATGCCAAAAGTTAAAATCTACCTGTTCAATCAAGTGTTAGCAGACTTTGCTCAACATTTTGGTAATGGGCAACACAAACAGGTTTTGTTGACTATAGACCAAGCGGGGTGGCACAAAGCTAAGCCATGTGAAATGGCCAGAAGGATTACATGTGGAATTTCTGCCTTCTTACTCCCCAACAGTTGCAGCCAGCCGAAAGACTATGGCAATTCCTAGATGAACCAATTGTCAACCGCAGCTTTGAGAAGATTGAAGAGTTGGAGCAGATCATTTGCGCTCGCTGTTGTGTTTTACTCAAGCAGTGCGACTTCATTCGTGGTCTGACCCATTTTCATTGGTGGCAGGCAGCCAAGGCTTAACGATAACTATTTAACCGGATTTGATATAAGTCTTTGATTCGTTCCCACTGGTCATCCCGCAAGGCATAGCGAAGTGTCATGATAGCACGGATCCTGATTGACTCAACTCTCTACATTTATCGATTCTAAACTAGATTGATTCCTATTTGATGACACGCCCTAGGCAGAGATTATTAAAACTTAAGGTTTTCTACAGAAAATACACCGTAAAATCCAGCTACTAGACTAGTACCCGGTGCGGAATGTGGGTTCAAAAAACGGAGGAAATAATTAGATAAGCACAGAGTAATTACGTCTTTGTGAGCTTTTTGCGACAGAACCCTTTTTTGTTAGAATCAGATCTTGCAGCAGTACAAAAAAACTTAATAACTGAAAGTCGCCAATCAATTTCGATGCCTAAAGAGTCAATTATTATCACTGTTGCCTGTTCCCCGTTCCCTGTTCCCTTACTTAAACGATAGGTTTTAAACAAGCGTGCAAGATCTCAGTTAGATGAATAAACAGCCTAACTCCGTGGACAATCCGCTTCAATCAAAGTCTCCACTGAAAGTAAATAGCCAAGTACTACCACCAGATGAACTTCGTTCTCGCTTCCTGACACTTGCTCTGGTCAACATTCTCTCTAATGTGATGGTTCCCCTATCTGGTTTAGTTGATGCGGCTTTTCTAGGACACTTGGCAGACATTCGCTACCTAGCAGGGGTTGCTCTGCTCACCTCTTGCACTAGTACAAATGAACCACTTGCCAAGCAGTAGGCACAGATGAGAGAAAAGGGCGTGCAAACAATAGAAACAATAGATAGCTTGAACTTTGGTTTCAATTCTTGCCCACGCCCAA
>NZ_JAAHHM010000195.1:0-9648 GCF_010692445.1 Moorena sp. SIO3E8
AATATTCGGCTGCCTCTTTTGGGGTGACATATTTTTTCATAACGGCTTAACCTCTACAAATCTATACTAACATCTTTGTAGAGATATGAAAAGGTTTGATGAGATTAAATGCTCATAGTTACACCTCTCGTCTGGAAATAGCCTTAAGTCTAGACACTTTCGCACCATCCAGTCTAATTCAGCTTCCGTATCAGTATCCGCAATACCGACTAGTAGGTTAAGCCCTCGCCCTATTTTCCCAATCACTGTTGTTTCTACTTCGACTTGGGAGGATTTGACTCGTTGGATGATTACTCGCATATGTAGCAGTTCTCAATTGGCTGAGGTATTTCGTCCTGGGTTTTAGGGAACAGGGAGCAGCGGATCTGGGAACAGTAGGAAAAAGATCTGAGTGTTTTTAGGTGTTATGATCAATGCCTATCCTAGACTGATTATACTCAATAACTAGTTTAAATGAGCGATTACCCCTTAAATAGCAAGGGATTCCACAAAGGTACTGTATCAATACAATAAAAAGCAATTTTTATGAAAATTGCTTTTTTAAATCACTAAAAGCCTTACTTAGTAAGCTTCCGAGCAATTATTTTATACTCATTTATAATCGCCACACTAGGGAACCATTTCTTCCCGATTCCCGATTCCCGATTCCCGATTCCCTGTTCCCAGATCCGCTGTTCCCTGTTCAACACTTCTAATTCCTAAAACCTAATTAACGATAATACCAAAAGAAAGCCAATTTCTAACAGATAAGTAATGCAAACGCTACGGTTTAATAAACCATCCCAAAGATAGCCTTGGCGTTTGGGAATATTACTGCGCTTAAAGGTACGACTCCAGCCAGTAAAAATAGCTGGACTGCGCAAGTTAAACTCCTGAGTCAAAATTTCCTCAATTTCTACCAAACGGGGATAGAAACCGCGCTGGAAGTGCTTCCACTGACTTTCTAGAATCCAGAAGAACAGGGGAATAGCACACCCAATCAGGGCAATGCTATTCTGTTTTTCTTTTAAGACCATGCGCACAACCACACCAGTGGCCGTAATCCCCAAGGCTTTAATCACCCAGATTTGTTTGTTGTAATCTTCTACAGTAGTTTGCAGGAAAAAATATTCCTGTTTGAGCAGATTTAGCTCAAATTCTGATCGCTTAGGGTGGCCAACGGCCAATCCCGATGGGGTTTGGGGGTCGATGGGTGATGGACTAGACATAACGTTGGTGTTCAAGTAGATACAAAGTGTTGCTTGTGCAAAACCTTTTGCATCGCTGTCATCTGAGCTTTGACCTGTTGCAACTGACTTTGAAGTTGCTGAATATCTTCCGATGGTAATGATACTACTTCAGAATGGGATTCAAGCCCAGTATGGGTTTGACTATTACCCACACCAGTTTGCGTTCGCTTGTACTCAACGGTTTTGGCTGGCACCTTCACCGCAGATTTAGCTACTGGTTGATTTTCTGTAGACCCAGTCTTAGTCACCAGTGGTTTACGGTTTGACTCGAAGCTAGAACTAGTATAGACGGTATAGTTAATTGGCTGCTGTGGCGATGTCTGATTGTCTATCTGATTGTCTATCTGATTGTCTATCTGATTGTCTAAAGGCTTGTGTTGAGGAAGGTTCTGCTGGGATTCTGAAAGCCTAAGTTTTTCTAATAATTCTTCCTTTTTCTGAATTTGTTGTGCTAGATCTGATAGCTGTGACTGAAGTTGCGATGATTGTTGAGCAGACTTTTGCCATCCTGCTATAGCTACACTGGCCATACCAGCTCCCAGGCTAATCACCGTTGCCAAGGTAAGGTAAGGCGTTGCCGCATCTCGCACATGACCGTAGAATAGTTGCTCCTCCTGTACTTTAATGGATATTGGCTTAGCACCGAACCAGCCTACGGGTAACGTCAGCGCAGCAAATACTGTTGCTGAAATCAATGCTGGTCTAAACACAAATTTCTGAAGTGGGGAGGAAATCATAGATGATATTATTGCCCTTAACAACAGGTCAGTAAGAGTCCCGAAACCCTAGTCATCTTAACTAGTCTTCCCCTAGCTTATTTAAAATAATTTTGGTTTGTTGTGAGCCAACTCTAAAATAATTGTGATTATTTTCAGCAATTTTCGTGAGCCATATCACCATTAGTATGGTCGAAATATTTAGGGCGATTATATCAACAATACTCTAGGTATAGAAAACTGTGTAGTGTTGATGTTCCAGACCTTAAAGTGGCACAATCTCATCGTAAGCATTAAGTTATCAGTACCCAGTTATAACCACCAAGGAGTCAGCTTTTCAACCATGGCTGTTCCCGTAGCGTGCGCGTAGCGCTTAAGCTGATAGCTAATAGCGGATAGCTCACAGCTCCTAAGGGCTGAGATGGCTGACATCATTGATTAACTAGGAGATTGAAAAGAAGTGACATTCCTTTCTTTTCCTAGAGCGATTTAACGATTAAGGCAGTTGCAATCTTTAGATAATTAGAGGAAAAAGCATGTTGACTAAATCAGAAACTGCAATTGCGGCAATTGATGCCAGAGAGATATTAGATTCTCGTGGACGTCCGACAGTAGAAGCCCAAGTGCGCCTTGTTAACGGTGCCGTGGGAATTGCCCAAGTTCCCAGTGGTGCTTCTACTGGTACTTTTGAAGCCCATGAACTACGAGATAATGATCCCCGTCGCTACGGTGGTAAAGGGGTACTCAAAGCAGTATCGAATATCAAAGAAAAACTCGCCCCAGAGCTATTGGAAAACGATGCTCTCAACCAAATGTTGCTTGACCACAAGATGATTCGTCGGGATGGTTCCGCCAACAAAAAGAATATGGGAGCAAATGCCATCCTAGCGATTTCCCTAGCTACAGCTAAAGCGGCGGCGGCCAGTAAAGGACTCCCCCTCTACCGCTACTTAGGCGGACCACTAGCTAATCTACTACCAGTTCCGTTGATGAATGTGATCAACGGTGGTGCTCATGCGGATAATAATGTGGATTTTCAGGAATTCATGATTGTGCCAGTGGGAGCACAGTCATTTCGAGAGGCTCTGCGCTGGGGAGCTGAGGTTTTTGCCGCCTTGGCTAAGGTTTTGAAAGAGAAAAAATTGCTTACCGGTGTGGGAGATGAAGGTGGCTTTGCTCCCAACTTGGGGTCAAATAAAGAAGCGCTAGACTTATTGATTGCCGCTATAGAAACATCTGGGTATAAGCCAGGGGAACAAATCGCTTTAGCCATGGATGTGGCCGCGAGCGAGTTCTACAAAGATGCTCAGTATGTCTATGATGGGGCATCTCACTCCCCAGAGGAGTTTGTTAACTATCTAGCTGAGTTGGTGGGGCAATACCCCATTGTTTCCATTGAAGATGGACTCCACGAAGAGGATTGGAGTAATTGGCAGTTACTTACTGAAAAACTCGGTTCCCGCATTCAGTTAGTGGGTGATGACCTATTTGTTACCAATCCCACCAGGCTACAAAAAGGTATTGATGTCGGTGCGGGTAACTCGATCTTGATTAAGCTCAATCAAATTGGTTCCTTGACCGAAACTCTTGAAACGATTGACTTAGCAACTCGCAACGGTTTCCGTTCTGTGATTAGTCACCGTTCTGGGGAAACCGAAGATACTACTATTGCTGATCTTGCTGTTGCTACTCGTGCCGGTCAAATTAAAACAGGTTCACTGTGCCGTAGTGAACGGGTGGCTAAGTATAACCAGTTGCTGCGGATTGAAGATGAATTAGGCGATCGCGCCATTTATGCTGGAACTTGTGGCATGGGCCCGCTGTGTCAGGGTTGAAGGTTATTGGGTTAGAAGGTTAGGAGGTTGTTCGCGTAGCGTGGCCTTTGGCCAAGGTTAGAAGGTTAGGAGGTTGTTCGCGTAGCGTGGCCTTTGGCCAAGGTTAGAAGGTTAGGAGGTTGTTCGCGTAGCGTGGCCTTTGGCCAAGGTTGAAGGTTGAAGGTTGTTCGCGTAGCGTGGCCTTTGGCCAAGGTTGAACGCGCACGGGTGGTCAATAGGCCAAGGTTATTTGGTGGGGAGTTTAGGAGGAATGGTTTTTTCCTATCTCCCCCCACTTGTGGTTTATTTTGCACATCCGTCCCACAACCGATTCACGGATAAAAACTCAGTTGAGGCAAGCCTAGGGTTTCGTCCCAACCCATCATCAGATTCAAACACTGTACAGCTTGACCAGCTTGACCTTTGAGCAAGTTGTCGATGACTGACATAACGATAACTCGGTCAGTTCGGGTATCGACTTCTACCCCTATGTAACAAAGATTAGTGCCACAAGCCCACTTGGTTTGGGGATAGGTGCCACTGGGTAACACCCGGACAAAGGGAGAGGCGCGGTAAAAGGCCGTGTAAATGGTGAACAAATCTTCCCTGACTAGTCCCGGATCCTGCAATGTGGCATAAACGGTAGCTAAGATTCCCCGTACCATGGGAACCAGGTGGGGTGTAAATTGCACCCTGACTTCATGACTGGCTAAATGACTGCAAATTTGCTCAATTTCTGGGGTATGGCGGTGATGAGTCACGCCATAAGGGGCTAGAGAGCTGTCAGCTTCTGCTAGTAAGAGATTGGTTTTTGCCTTGCGTCCACCCCCAGAGGTACCGGATTTGGCATCGATAATGGCAGTGTCTGGAATAATCAGACCCTGTTTGAGCAGGGGAGCAAGGGCGAGCAGGCTGCTTGTGACGTAGCAACCAGGACAACCGACTAACTCGGCAGAGGAAATGCGATCGCGATACAGTTCCGGTAAACCATAAACAGCAGTAGCAGCGGTTTCTTGGTCGTGGCGCTCTCCACCGTACCAGCTTTTGTAAGTTTCAAGTTTACTAAATCGATAGTCAGCTGAGAGATCGAGAACTTTTAATCCTTTTGATAACAGTGATGGTGCTAGCTTATGGGCTAAACCGTTAGGCAACGACAGAAACACTACCTGACAACGGGATACAATAGTATTTATGTCAATAGGCTCAATGGTTAGATTAACACGATGGCCTAGATGAGGGTAAAGCTCAGCAAATCCCTTGCCAGCACTGCTTTCTCCACCCAAATAAACTATATCGACTCCTGGGTGATCCATCAAGAGCCTTACAAGTTGTACGCCACCATAACCAGAAGCACCAATTATGCCTACTGGTAGGCGTTCTAAATCCCCCATCATGTTCCTTTCCTATAGGGTAAGAGCTTTCACATCCTCCCCCACTAAAGGCTAATTGCTAGCTCAGTGGGAGATTCTCAACCTTGGGGCTGAGTATACACCTGCTTGCGGGACTCTTGACTAGACCAAGAACAAGCTCAGTCCCCGTCAGACCCTCTCCACAGGTATTTTCATTCACTGTCTTGCGAACAGTGGCTCAGTTTTCTACGTCCTGTTTTAGCACTATTTGTGCAGTTGCCACATCTGTTAGTCAATCCGATCACTAACAAAAATTATCCCCTAGCAAAGGATCGTGAAAACTGACTAAGTTTACCCTAATCCCTCAGTTATTGGCAACATTTGAATGGCACAAGAGCAGTTGTGATTTCGTAAGCATTCAGCTATCAGCCCTTAGGGGTCAGCTTAAAACAAGCTATCCGGCTGAGGAGTTCAACGGACTCAAAGCCAAAGACTATAAATTCCTCGCTCAGGGGAGGGAACTGATATTAAACGAAGACTTACCTGTTTCATTCAAAAGCACCTCAAGCAGCACCTCAAGTAGCACCTTAGCTGATACCTGACGCCTGAATGCTTAGGTAATTTACCAAATCACAAGGCGCTGACATCGGCACCTGCTTCTGGTGATTAAAAGTGTGGTCTATCACCAAGCAAGCCGCCGCACTTCGATAGACTATACTAGTGACCAAGAACATCTAACCGGGTGCATCTCATTTTTGTAAAAAAGAAGGGAAGTTTGGGAAGTCTGGGGAGAGGGGCGGGGGCGCGTGGGAAGTGTGGGAATTTTCGGGGGAATTTTTGCCTAATTTCAGGCATTGAGATGCACCCATCTCACCTAAGCGTCAAGTGTCAAACTTGGGAAAATGAGCTAGGATCATGGTCCCATTGATTTCAAGCCCATTCATTAAATTAAACAAAAGCAGCAAACAAGTGGAATCCACGAAAACTGATGTTTATAAGTTTGATAGCATTGATGATGCTCTGGCAGACCTGAAATCAGGTCACGCAGTGGTGGTGGTTGATGATGAAAATCGGGAAAACGAAGGAGACCTAATTTGTGCTGCACAATTTGCTACCCCTGACATGATTAATTTCATGGCAGTGGAAGCACGAGGGTTGATTTGTCTGGCGATGACAGGGGAGCGCTTGGATGCTCTAGACCTTCCGCTAATGGTGAGTAACAACACGGACACTAACCAGACAGCGTTTACCGTGAGCATTGATGCAGCACCCCACTTAGGGGTGACGACTGGTATCTCGGCTGAAGACCGTGCTCGTACTATCCAGTTTGCGATCAACCCAGTAACGAAACCCAGTGATTTGCGACGACCTGGTCACATTTTTCCCCTCCGTGCTAGAAAGGGAGGGGTATTGAAACGGGCTGGTCATACGGAAGCAGGGGTTGACTTATCAAGACTTGCAGGTTTATACCCAGCGGGTGTGATCTGTGAAATTCAAAATGCTGATGGCTCCATGGCTCGCTTGCCAGAGTTGATTGAGTATGCCAATAAGCATCAACTCAAAATTATCAGTATTGCTGATTTAATCAGTTACCGCCTCAAACATGACCGCTTTGTTTATCGAGAATCCGTTGCCCAATTCCCCAGTAGTTTTGGGAGTTTCCAGATTTACGCTTACCGCAACACGTTAGATCACTCGGAGCATGTTGCCGTTGTAAAAGGAGACCCGACTCAGTTCAAAGATCATCAAGTGATGGTGCGGATGCACTCAGAATGTTTAACGGGAGATGCCTTGGGTTCTATGCGCTGTGACTGTCGAATGCAACTACAAGCAGCCCTAAACATGATTGAGAATTCCGGTGAGGGAGTTGTGGTTTATTTGCGGCAAGAAGGCCGAGGGATTGGTTTGGTGAATAAGTTGAAAGCCTATTCCTTACAAGATATGGGACTGGATACCGTAGAAGCAAATGAACGTTTGGGATTCCCTGCTGACCTGCGAGACTATGGCATGGGAGCACAAATTCTCAATGATTTAGGAGTTAAGAAAATTTGCTTGATTACCAATAATCCTCGCAAAATCGCTGGTTTAAAAGGTTATGGATTAGAAGTAGTTGGTCGGGTTCCATTGTTGATTGAAGCTAATGACTACAATTCTAGCTATCTGGCAACTAAAGCACAGAAGCTGGGTCATCTGCTCTTGCAGACCTATTTAGTTACGGTAGCAATTCATTGGCAAGACCAGCCTCAACAGGTGACAGAACGTTATGAGCGTTTAGAAAAGCTACGGTCTCTAGCTCATAGCCAGAACTTATTATTGCAGGAGGAGTCAAGACCTGTAGCTTCCGCAGTTTTTGAGAAACCTGCTTTAATGGTACACTTAGGCTTTGATCAGCCTGAGCTAGCAGCACTAGATTGGTACCAATCCAGTCAGCATCCCTATGTAAATGCGATCGCTAATATTTTGGACAGGGTGATTGAATGGCCTGAGATAAGATGCTTGGAATTTCTAGTCTCTTCTGGAAAAGATCCACTGACGAGTTTACAAATACTCTTAGACCGAGAGAAGTTTACCTTGACGAAGCGACCATCTTTAGTGTGTCATAATTTAACAACTCAGAAAATTTATAGTTTTGATCGCTCAATAAAGTAATATGAATTATTGCTTTTAGTCCTCAGTTATTACTTAAGTTATTATATCAAATCCGGGTGTAGACTTATTGTATAGAGTGAGTCGGGAAAGATCTATGCCCAAACGGCTGAGCCTATTACCTCA
This sequence comes from Moorena sp. SIO3E8, assembly GCF_010692445.1. Lineage (NCBI taxonomy): Bacteria > Bacillati > Cyanobacteriota > Cyanophyceae > Coleofasciculales > Coleofasciculaceae > Moorena > Moorena sp. SIO3E8. Next base: position 7,881 of record NZ_JAAHHM010000195.1, read on the forward strand.
TCTTAGTTGTGAGGAATTGGAAGAACGGTATCGTCAAGGAGCGTGATGCTGTAGAACGCAGCCAATACCAAATCCTGTGGTTGCTGGCAAAAGGTAAGCAGACCGAAGAGGTGCGAGAGGCAACAGGGTATTCCGCAGCGCTGGATACGGGTGATTGCCAAGCGCTACAACCAACAGGGGGAAGCCGGGGTAGGTGATGGTCGGCATCATAATCGTGGAGCCGAACCAATACTAAACGAGATTCAACAAGCCCAACTCCTACAAGCTATAGAAGCCCCTGTGGATGAGAGCGGGTTGTGGAATGGTCGTAAGGTAGCTGATTGGATGAGTCGAGTGCTCGACCGTCCGGTTGCGCCTCAACGAGGTTGGGAATATCTCAAGCAGATGGAGTTTCGGCTACGGCTGCCCCGTCCGGAGCATCAACAGCAAGATCCCATCAAGCAAGAAGCCTGGAAAAAAAACTGCCTGAGCGAGTAGAGCAGTTACAGCAGCAGCACCCGGGGGCAGAGATTGAGTTGTGGGCGATGGACGAACATCGAGTTGGACTCTTTCCCTATGGTGCGCCGCCTCTGGGTTCCCTGGTGGGAAACCCCTATTGCCTTTGAAGTTACCGTAAGGATAGTGGAGCCTTTATGGTTGGCAGGCTATGCAGAAAAGGGTCAAAACTTATTGATTAAGGCTCCACTATCTATCGGTTTCGTCTCCAAAGTGCAGTGGCGCTATGAGTGGGTTTGGGTATGGGGTTTTGTGCATCCAGCTTCGGGTCAAACCTATTGGTGGTTGTTACCGAGAGTAAACATTCAACTGTTCAATCAAGTCCTGGCTGACTTTGCCCAACATTTCAGCAATTGCCAAAATAAACACGTTATTTTAACTGAAGACCCACGCCGGTTGGCACACCGGTCAGGATATCGGGCGTTGCTGAATTAAGGAATGAATGCGGGATCATTTGGTTTTATTAAAGCCCCCTAAATCCCCCAATTCTGGGGGACTTTGATAGTTTTGTTCCCCCCAGAATTGGGGGGCTAGGGGGGCAAAACCATACGCATAATCAGCAACGCCGGATATCGTGCGTTCCAGTTGGATTACATAAGCGAGTTTCTTCCCCCTTACTCCCCAACAGTTGCAACCTGCAGAACCTCTTTGGTCAATCTTGGATGAGCCGATTGCTAACCGAACCTTTGAGAACATCTTTGAGTTAGAGCAACTTCTATGTAATCGGTGTTGCGTACTACTAAAACAGCCTGAGTTGATCCGGGGACTCACCCATTTTCACGCTTTGGCAGGATGCCAAGGCTTAACAGTAACTATTTAGCCGGATTTCATATTACTTATTGGTTAACCCAACACCCATGCTAATGATTTAATCTATTTTAATCTCTGTGGTTGCTTAATATAGAAAAAGCCTCTTGCAAGTTTATACAAGAGACTTTTTCTATTAACTATTATTAAAATAATATATATCCTGGCACTGAGCTATTTTAGCAGGCAGCTACCCACCAACTATCTTCGCCGCAGCTACGTTTCACCTCCGAGTTCGGGATGGGGTCGGTGTGGTTCCGTCGCGCTATAAGCACCAGGAAGTCAAAACAACCATTAAGATTGCATAGCTAGTGTATAAAAACCAAATTGTCTTGGTGGTTATGGTCAAGCCCTCGGTCAGTTAGTACGTCTCGGCTTCATCTATTACTAAACTTCCACCTAACGCCTATCAACAGCTGTTCTCGCTGTGACCTTACCTCCTTAACAGAGTGAGAGTACTCATCTT
>NZ_JAAHHM010000196.1:0-9562 GCF_010692445.1 Moorena sp. SIO3E8
TATTCTAGCTCAGAAGCCGGATATATCCATCTCGCAGCGCCCCTTCGGGTGGGAACTTCGCTTGAACTCTAGCCTCTATGGAGAATTATGGAATTCTCACTCCTTTGAGCGCCTTCATCGGTCGCCCAGGTTATACTATCATAACAGTCATTACTGTTTGATTCTTGCTGTAAACAGGCACCGGTTTCATTAACAATTCTATTAGTGACTTGATTGACAGCAGCTCTTACACTGTGGTTTTTATAGAATTGATTGCTGATATTGATGGTATCGATATTCAAGGCTAGGGAAATCACTAATCCAATTAAAAAAGATATGGCTTTAGACTGACGCTTGTATACCCCTGCCGCTCGTGCCATGGATTCGTCAAACCATGTTGCTAGTTCTTCTTGGAGTTTTTTCAGGTCTTTGTTCCGGTCAGAGTATTCAAATTTTGCTTTATCAATCAGGGTTAAAAGGGTTATCTTTAAGTCTTCCGGAAGTAAATTTTTTATCTTCTCTTCTTCAAGGGCTGTTTTAAAATTGTCCAGGGTAATCTCGGCATTATTTTTTAAGGTTGATGCCTGCTGAACAATGGTCATGATTAAAGCGGTGGCAAAGGTATCTGATGGAATATAGGAAGGCCCACTAACCTTTGAGTTAGATTTTGACTTTAATTCATTTTGGTTATCTAGGTCTTTGGCTTCGTGATTAACTGATTTAAGCAACGGATTTTGATATAATTTTTTTAAAAGCCGTTTGGTCTTTTTTAAATTGTTAATCTGATCAACGGTTACATTAACTGATTCTTGATCTGACTCATCGACCACATCTTTCAGGGTTATATTTCCTAACTGAATACCACCATTAATTAAATTTTCGATAGCCCTCTGCAGGTGTTTAGCCCGCCATTGTAAAACGCTAGCGAGATATTCTTGGATTTCAGAGGCTAACAGACTGGTAATCAGGTAGACAAAAAATAAGCCAAGGGCAACGTTTAAAATAGCAGATAGGTCCATGATTAACCAGCACTCTAGTCAAAAAGAGCAGTAGAAGTGGGCTTTTTTGCCCCCTTCTGTCAAAAAAATGATATACGATCTAGTGAACTGCGTCCTAGATCCTAGCCTGAAAATCCTAGGCAAGTTATGCTCTGTTTAACTTCTAAACCTCTACCTCTAGGCTTCTGAGTAAGAACGCCCACTTATCAGCAATCTCTTCAATTATCTTACTGGTGGGCTTCCCTGCACCATGGCCTGCTTTGGTCTCAATGCGAATTAACACTGGTTGTTCCCCTTCATGGGCCTCCTGCAAGGCTGCCGCAAATTTGAAACTATGGGCAGGGACAACCCGGTCATCATGGTCAGCGGTGGTAATCAGGGTAGCAGGGTAAGGGGTTTTTGGTTTGAGATTGTGTAATGGGGAATAGGCGTAAAGGGCTTTAAATTCCTCTGGGTTATCTGGGGAACCGTAATCGGAACACCAGGCCCAACCAATGGTAAACTTATGGAAGCGCAACATATCTAGTACTCCCACCGCTGGTAGGGCTGCACCGAATAAGTCTGGACGCTGAGTCATGGAAGCACCGACCAATAATCCCCCATTGCTACCGCCTGCGATCGCTAATTTTTGTGGTGAGGTGTACTGAGCATCAATTAGCCACTCCGCCGCTGCTATGAAATCATCAAATACATTTTGCTTGTTGAGTTTTGTGCCAGATTGGTGCCAATCTTCCCCATACTCACCGCCACCACGGAGATTGGCAACAGCATAAACACCTCCCATTTCCATCCATACCAGATTGCTAATGGAGAAATTAGGGGTGATCGAGATATTAAAGCCGCCGTAGCCATAGAGGTAAGTGGGGTTATTGCCATCTAACTCCAATCCCTTCTTGTGGGTGATAAACATAGGCACTTGGGTGCCATCTTTGCTAGGGTAGAAAACTTGTTTGGTCTCGTAGTCATCGGGATTAAAGTCTACCTGGGGCTGCCGGAAAATGGTACTTTCCCCACTTACCATGTCGTAGCGATAGATGGTTGCAGGGGTGGTGAAGCTGGTATAGCTGTAGAAGGTTTCAGTATCATAACGTAACCCATTGAAACCACCAGCGGAACCAATACCAGGTAATTCAACTTCCCGCACAAAGGAACCATCCAGGTCAAAAATTTTGATGGAGGAGTGAGCATCTTTGAGGTAATCGGCCACAAATTGGTTGTTGAGTAAGCCAACACCTTCTAGGGTTTCATCCGCTTGGGGAATTACTTCTTGCCACTGTGCCTGATCAGGATGATTAGTATCTATGGCAATGACTCGACTACGAGGGGCATCTAAGTCTGTGCTGAACCAAAATACTGATTGATCATTCCCGATGAAGCTATAGCTGGCATCAAATTCGTTAATCAGTTCCACAACTAGGGAATCTGGGTCTTGCAAATTTTTATAAAACACCAGATTCTTGGGGTCAGTACCCTGGTCAACTATAATGATAAGATAATTACCATCTTCAGTGACTCGACCACTAAAGAACCATTCTTTCTGGTCAGGGCGCTCATAAATCAGACTATCCTCTGACTGGGGTGTTCCCAGCTTATGATAATAGAGCTTTTGATAATAATTGAGGTCTTCTAATTTAGTGGTTTCATTGGGTTCATCGAAGCGGCTATAGAAGAAACCTTGATTGTCGTGAGTCCAAGATGCCCCAGAAAACTTCACCCACTTAATCTGATCCGAGAGGTCAAGACCGGTTTCTACCTCCCGCACTTGCCACTCTTGCCAATCAGAACCAGACCTAGACAGACCATAGGCGAGCAGCTTGCCATCTTTACTAATGGCTAAACCTGATAGGGCAACGGTACCATCTTCTGAAAGGGTGTTGGGGTCAAGTAATAGGGTTGGTTCAGCATCCAGGGAGGTCAAGGTGTAGAGAACACTTTGGTTCTGGAGACCATCGTTTTTGAAATAAAAGTAGCGATCGCCTTTTTTAAACGGAGTGCTATATTTCTCGTAATTCCATAGCTTGGTGATGCGCTGCTTAAGTGTTTCCCGTGTTGGTATTTCGCTGAGATAACCAAAGGTGACTTGATTCTGTGCTTCTACCCAAGCCTTAGTTTCCTCTGAATCTGGGTCTTCTAGCCACCGGTAAGGGTCAGCAACTAGAGTACCGTGGTAATCATCGACTTGGTCGGCTTTGCGGCTTTTGGGATAGTTCAGGGGTTGACTGGTAGATGGCATGGTCGCAGATGGTGAGGAGCGTTTCTAGTTTAACGTTTCTATTCTTTGGGTCGAGGTTGGAGGACATGGGCAGCTATGGGGCATAACGTTTTAGGGAGCCTACCCGAGATACTTTCAATTTTTGCGATCGCATTGCTATGGGACTGTGGGAAATTGTCACTGTTCGCGCTTCTTGACCCTCCGGGTTCAGCAGTTACTCTACTTGGGGAAACCCCAAGACTGTACTGCTTCACAAGATTCGCACAAAAATTTGGCGCGATTGACCGTAGGTCAATCTTGTAGTGGATTAACACAGCCATCACAACAATTCCCTGAATTCCTCACGACTAAGCTGAGTGTCACGCAATATTTGGGACAATAAACCACGCCCAATGGTTTCACCAGAATGTACCGGGATGACGGTTCTACGTCCGTCATCATGAATTAAAATATGGTGACTTCCACGTACCCTCGCCACTGTAAACCCTGCTTTCTCCAGTGCTGCGATAATTTCCCGTCCAGTTAAACTTGGTAATTGACTCATACTTCCACTGCAACTCGCTGTACACCAACGAAGTCAAGGGAATCTTCTACATTTTCTTCAAATTCCAAACAAAGGGCGATCGCTTCTCGAATACGCTCCATCAATTCATCCAAAGATTTTGCTTGGGTATGACACCCTTTAAGAGTGGGAACAGAAGCTACAAAGTAGCCATCAGCATCCTGCTCGATAATTACATTAAATTCTCGACTCATTTTTGATTTCAATTTATTGAATATAGATAGTATATTTTGCTTAGCAATATTTACTATATAATCAAATTATAGCATTTTATAGGATTTCCTAAATAGGTGAGGTAATTTCTGGTCGGCCATATTTTTCCTGAAGCTGCTGAAATGCTTCCTTTAACGGAATACCTTCTCCTTGCTCAAACTCCTCAATACTCTTTCGGATGCCCGCAATAGACTCAAGCAATTCCATCCTATCGAGAAGTTGCTGATAGCTTTCAGCATCTTGAACAACTGCAGCAGCTTTGCCATTAACAGTAAGAACGATTGGTGCTTTAGTTTCTTTGAGCCTTGCGATAAAGGCTTTAGCGCCCCGTTGGAATTCTGAGAGTGGATGGATGTCACTCAGACTAAACATGATAGTTTTTAGAAATTATTTGATAATTTGATGTTAATAACTTGAAACTGTTTTGTCTAATGGGATCCATTTAGCCGTCAGTGGTCAGCTGATAGCTGATAGCCGTCAGTGGTCAGCTGATAGCTGATAGCTGATAGCCGTCAGTGGTCAGCTGATAGCTGATAGCTGATAGCCGTCAGTGTTCAGCTGATAGCTGATAGCTGATAGCTGAAAACTATAAAACTTTCGGGACGACTTCTACCTTCACTTCCATCCCTACTTTTCCTAGCAAATTAATTAACTTATCCACACTAAATCGACTAATTTCACCATTCATTAAATTACTAATCCTCGGTTGGGTTTCTCCCAAAAACTCTGCTGCCTCATTTTGAGTCCATCCCCGCTCCTGAATATAGGAACGTAAATCTAACATCAGATCCGCTCTTACCTTGAGATTCATTGCTTCTTCTGCCTCAAATCCCAAATCTTTAAATACATTGTCATCCCCTAACAGGACGTTGACGGTTTTTTCATCAGTCATTTTTATGTTTATCCTTTTGTTCCTTTCTAAACTGAACCATCTCCTGATAACGCTTCTGTCCTAGTTGAATGTCCCGCTTTGAGGTCTTCTGTGTTTTTTTCTGGAAAACATGAAGCACATAAATAGCTTTTGCTGCTTGTATCAATGTCAAACACCTTAATGCGTAGTGCTATATAGGGCAGTCGCTACCAATTAATTACTGTTAAAACCGTTACCTTCGCAAATTATTGATCAGCGGTCACCAAACTGGCAGAATTTTGTATTGCCATCGCCGCAATTATAGCATCGGGCAATTTCAACCTATATTGCTGGCGAATTTCAATAATTTTCTCAATCAACCCAGTGTCAATCGACACTAAACCGATCACCTCTACTCGCTGAAGAAACTGTTGAAAAAGTTGGCAATCGCTTTCGGCTAGCCCAGAAAACGCCAGAAACTCAATTTGGCTAATAACTGAAATCCCGATCCACTCAGCATTTTGTAATAATTGAATTAGTTGAGTATTTCCTTGCAGTAGGGCCACAATTGCATTCGTATCCAGAAAATAGCGATTACCACTCATCCCTTAGAGTCCTTTGCATTGCTACCGCATCTCCCCCAAAGGTTAATCGCCCCACCAAATCAGAAAAATCATAGTTTAATTCCTGCTTCTCAACTGATGAAACTGGATCTAAAACAAGAACAACGTTAACCTCAACTGCCCTTAAATGGGTCGGAATCGTAAGATTCAAACAACCAGATTCATCAGTCTTAGTGGTCAGTTTTAGAACTTCCATTGCCAGTAGAATGAGTGGACATTACCTTAGCTTATCTTAGCGCGATTGATCGTCTATTAGCATAGTGCATTCGCGTAGCGTGACCTACGGTCAATCCCGTAGCGTGGCCTACGGCCAATCGCAAAGCCCTAACCCTTTCCGCTAATCCCACGTCTCAATGGCCTGATCTACTTTCGTCCCTATTCCCTACTCCCGATTCCCGATTCCCGATTCCCGATTCGACCGTAGAGCACAGTTAGCCCCTTCCGGGCATTACGAATACTAGGATGATTAGGCTCTAGCACTGGCGTGAGGATGCTCAGAGATTTGTGGAAAAAGCTCACAGCTAGCTTTAACTTGTCCAACTCGTTACTCTCTTCCGAGATCAGCCAAGCCAAGTCACTCAGGTACATTCCCACTTGGGGATGATTGTTGCCGTAACTTGAGTTCAGGGACTTGATGCACTCTTGATACAATTCTATGGCCTCGGTCAAGCGCCCCAGGGTTTTGTAGGTCAGTGCCAAACTTGCTTTATGCACTGCTAAGTTAGGGTGATTGGGACCGTAGAACTCTTCAATTACCTTAATCGCGTCCTGGTGAAATAGTTCTGCTTTATGATATTCCCCAGAATAGTATACTAAGGCAGACTAGGATAAGTAGAAATTGAAAAATGACAACTGGTTTAACCAACCCTAGTCCTTATTACCTGAAATTAATCACCGAATTTGCGCCCCGTCCCATTACCAATAATGCTGAATTAATCGCCACCCAACAAAGAATCAACGACCTATTAGATCAAAAACCGCTTAATCAAGATGATCAAGATTATCTCAGGGTATTAGGGATGTTAGTCTATGACTATGAAGAAAAAACTGAACAATTCCCCGAATTAACCGATGCAGAATTATTACAGACATTAATGGAAGACTATAATCTAACGATACAAGATTTGTTAGGTATTTTTGAGCAAGAGCAAGCGATTTTAGATATATTAAACGGAAAGCGTAAACTCAATTCTCAAGAAGCCTTGAAAGTGCGTAGGCTAAGCCCTAGCCCGTTGGGCTAATTGGGGAGCAGGTCAAACTTGCAGAACAAATGAACTACTTGACAAAATGAGTAAATTGAGTTTATCTGTGTCAAGCTACCTAAAAAATTAAGAATTAATCCCAAAATGACCCCTGAAAAGCAAAAAGAGCTCAACGAGTATCTTCAAGCAATTGCCAAGATTCTTTATGAGGACTCTGATCCGACCAAACTAGACACAATGGCGGGAATAGAAGAAACTGTGAGAGAGAAAACTTTAGAGTATATCACACCAAAAATCGGTTTTTTTTTATCAAAGAAACAACAAAAACCGAGGCCGGAAGACTGAGAACATTAAAGAGTATCATTGGAAAATTACCAATAACCGAAAAGCAAGCCATCCGATTAAATCTCGAAACTAACCAAAGAATAAGTCCGTTTTTAGAGCAGTGTTGTGTTCGAGCAAGCGCCAATGTATCTTATGATAATGCTGCCAGAGATATTGACTACTATACAGGAATGAAAATCTCAGCAAAAACACAACAAAGACTAGTACATCGTTATAATTTTACTGACAATGACTGTAGTAAAGATATTGAAGAAGTGAGTGTAGATGGAGGAAAAGTAAGGTTAAGAACGCCAAAAAAAGGAGAACCTTGTCTCTGGAAAGATTATAAGGCAATCTGTGTGAATAAATCCACGAGAAAAGCTTGGTTTTCCGAAAATGAGGAATTAATAAATTGGGTGAATGAGCAACCGTTATCAGACCCACTGAATTGCCTGGGGGACGGGCATCCTGGGATTTGGAATATTTTTAAACAATTTAATTGTCCAGGAGAAAAACGGGAAATTCTTGATTGGTTTCACTTAGTTGAAAATTTCCATAAGGTCGGTGGTTCACTGAAAAGATTGAAAAAAGCCAAAAGTTTATTGTGGTCAGGTAACGTTGATGAAACTCTTAACTTGATTTCTCCTTTGACTAAAAAACAAGCCGAAAACTTCTGTAATTATTTAGAGACTCATCGAGAGCGTATTATTAACTATAAATACTATCAAGAGCAGTCAATTTGTTCCATTGCTTCAGGAGCTGTTGAATCTACAGTCAAACAAATTGACCGACGACTGAAGATTTCTGGAGCACAGTGGAAACCTGAAAATGTGCCTCAAGTTCTCAAACATCGATGTGCTTATCTCAATAACAATCTTTAGTAGCAGGTTTTCAGTAAAAACACGCTTCATTAACTAACGATAAAACTCACTCTTATCGGACGTGTGAATTATCCCAAAACTAATGAAGTTATTCACAGATGTGGCCTAGTTGAGGGATTATAATAGAACTCGCCCATTAAATCCAACTCTATTCAAAATACTAATAGCACACTGCCCTGCACTTTACAGTGTAGGACATAAATGCCGATTAACAGTCTCTTTTATGTTTTATTTACATAAAGCGGGCAACAGATAATCTACCTCTAGTACAAATGCTCTGCATAAGTGACATGCTCCCGGCTAATTGCACGTGTTGTAGTGGGTTATTCGACAGGATAAGTGACCAAAGCAATCGATAGGGCGTTGCTGAATCTTCCCATGAATAGGAGTAGATTGGGCATCCTGCCCGCCTGATAATATCTTGAAACTGGCAAGATGCCAGTTCCACCCAAGATGCCCGTTCCACACCTGATGCCCGCCCGATAATATATTGAAACTGGCAAGATGCCAGTTCCACGCAAGATGCCAGTTCCACACCTGATGCCCGCCCGATAATATATTGAAACTGGCAAGATGCCAGTTCCACACCTGATGCCCGTTCCACAAAACTCGGCTTTACAAGTTTAACCAAACCTAGTCTTATGACTCAAACCTTCACCACCCAACACCTTTCCCCAGAAGCGATCGCTCAGCTTGTCAAGTATTTGCCTGACTACATAAAGGTTGCACTCCAGGAAAAGTCTACGGAATTCGAATGTTCCCTCGAAGCTACCATTGAAATGGCAATTTCCAACTTCCTAGACGAAGAAGCATTGAGCTTTGAGGATTGTTTACTCGCTCAACGTCTGAAAAATAAGAATCAAAATTGTCGATAAATAGAATAACTAAAGCGATTACGAATTTGTCCCTGTAACTCAATCCGAATCTAAACACTCACGCTGCCGTTGTCCCATTTTATAAGCACAGAGATTGTATATATATCTGGCGCGAGTTTTGAGAATGGTCAATTGATCCGCCTTTCCCAACAAGTCATCTAACTCAGCCACCTCATCAGTGCAGAGCAATGATTCTACATTTCTGGCCACTAAATCATCCAAACGAGTTTGATCTGCCACAGCCAATTTACAAGTTGCCAGTGCTTCTAACTCATCTACACTCAAACCAAGTAAACACTCCTCATCCAACCCTAATGGATTAGCGAGTCGAGAATAGGTGTTCCAATCCAATAAAACCCCAACTCGTTCTCCCTGCTCATTCGTGACATACTGTAATAAACTTGTCATATCAAAAACCTTATCTTAACCAAACAAGAATCATTATCACCTTACTGGAATGTTCCCTTTGCTAAGCAATCCCATATCCAGTATATTGACGAATATCAGGGGGATGAAAAGCAAGAACAATCCTATCCTTCGGAACTCCTGTGGCAACCAATTCATCCGTGATACCATCCTCAATCCCATCATAGTGAATCCAGATTTTACTATCGCGGATTTCAGCATGAACTATAGTACCATATACACGGCAATGGTTTTCCCAGCCTTCATGGAGCAGCATAAAATGATTGCAATCGCTACTGATAATTACAGAGGATTGGGTAAGTCAGCAGGGTTACCCCCGCTTCGTCCCCTAAGCACCGTGCGAACAAGTCTCCAAGTACACGGCGCAACTAACTCCAAAAGAACTCATTTATCACTGCCTTCTCTTTTCTTAGATTT